>DATBBO010000001.1:0-2259 GCA_036270995.1 Dongiaceae bacterium
CTCCCCGATGGGGGCGAGGGGGAAGGAAGTGATCCCGACAGGACTTCGCTCAATAGGACTTCGGCAGGCCCAGAACCCGCTCGGCGATGTAGCAGAGGATGAGCTAGCGGCGACCGGGGCGAGGCGGGCGATCAGCACCTCGCGCAGATAGCGCTCGACATGGAATTCCTTGGCATAGCCATAGCCGCCATGGGTCATGACGGCGCGGGTGCAGGCATTGAAGCCTGCCTCGGCGCCGAGATATTTGGCGGCATTGGCCTCCGCCCCGCAGGGCTTGCCCGCATCGTAGAGCTGTGCCGCCTTCAGCATCATCAGATTCGCTGCCTCCAGCTCCATCCAGCTCTCGGCGAGCGGATGCTGGATCGCCTGGTTCTGGCCGATGGGCCGGCCGAAGACCACCCGCTCCTTTGCGTAGCGCGCGGCCCGGGCGAGCGCCGCGCGGCCGAGGCCGATGGCCTCGGCCCCGATCAGGATGCGCTCGGGATTGAGGCTCTCCAGGATGTAGCGGAAGCCCTTGCCCTCCTCCCCGATACGGTCCTCCACCGGCACATCGAGGCCGTCGATGAAGAGCTGGTTCGAATCGACGCAATGGCGGCCCATCTTCTCGATCTCGCGCACCTCGATGCGGGCGCGGTCGAAATCGGCATAGAAGAGGGTCATGCCATCGGTGGGCACGGCGCAGTCGGCGAGCGGCGTGGTGCGGACGAGCAGCAGTATCTTCGTCGCGACCTGGGCCAGCGAGTTCCAGACCTTCTGACCGCGAATCACATAACGATCGCCGCGGCGCTCGGCGA
The DNA here is from genome assembly GCA_036270995.1 of Dongiaceae bacterium. Taxonomy (GTDB): domain Bacteria; phylum Pseudomonadota; class Alphaproteobacteria; order Dongiales; family Dongiaceae; genus DASXQK01. Next base: position 795 of record DATBBO010000001.1, read on the forward strand.
AGGTCTTGATATGGGTGGTGTCGAGGCCGGCATCGGGCTCGGTCACGCCGAAGGAGCAGATATCCTTTCCGGCGATGAGCGGCGGCAGGAAGCGCCGCTTCTGCTCTTCCGTGCCGTGCTTGACGATGACCCGCGGGCCGAAGATGGAGATATGCACCGCCGAGGCGCCGGACATGCCGGCGCCGGATTCCGCCACCGCCTGCATGGCGAGCGCCGCCTCGGTGACGCCGAGCCCCGCCCCGCCATATTCGGCCGGCATGGCGGTACCGATCCAGCCGCCCGCGGCGAAGGCGGCGACGAAGTCGCGCGGGAATTCGCCGTCGCGGTCGCGGGCGAGCCAGTAGGCATCGTCGAAGCGGGCGGCAAGCTTCAGCACGCTCTCGCGGATCAGCTGCTGGTCTTCGGTCAGATCCATGGAGCGACGAATATCATCGAGTCAGGCGAGCCACCAGCCACACGGTCTTCCGTCATTCCCACGAAAAACGGGAATCCAGGGTTGCAAGACCACGCTTGTTGCCCTGGATCCCCGCTTTCGCGGGGATGACGACGGAGAGGTCACCGGAACGGTGGTTCGTCGAAGCTGCGCAGCTTGCGGGTGTGGAGCGCCCCCAGCTGGCCGCGCAGCTCGTCCAGCGCGGCGATGCCGATCTTCAGATGCTCGCCGACGGCGCGGCGGTAGAAGGCGCTGGCCGCACCCGGCAGCTTGATCTCGCCATGGAGCGGCTTGTCGGAGACACAGAGCAGCGTGCCGTAGGGCACGCGCAGGCGATAGCCCTGGGCCGCCAGCGTGCCGCTCTCCATGTCGACCGCGATCGCGCGAGAGAGATTGATGCGCCGGCGCTCGTGCAGCCAGCGCAGCTCCCAATTGCGGTCGTCATAAGTCACCACCGTGCCGGTGCGCAGCCGCTGCTTCAGGGCATCGCCGCGCTCGCCGGTGACGCGGGCGGCGGCCTCCTGAATGGCCAGCTGCACCTCGGCCAAAGCGGGGATCGGCACCTCCGGCGGCACCAGATCATCGAGGATGCGGTCGCGCCGGAGATAGCCGTGGGCCAGCACGTAGTCGCCGATGGCCTGGGAGGGGCGCAAGCCCCCGCAATGGCCGATCATGAGCCAGCAATGGGGACGCAGTACCGCGAGATGGTCGGTGATGTTCTTGGCGTTGGCCGGGCCGACGCCGATATTGACGATGCTGACGCCCTGCGCGCCATCATCGCGCTGCAGGTGATAGGCGGGCATCTGGAAGCGATCCCAGGGTGCCGCCGTGACGGTCTCGACAGCGGCGACCTGGCTCGTGCCGCGACGGATGGAGGCGCCGCCCGGAAGCACGAGACGCGCATAGGGGCCGCCCTCCGTCGCCAGCTCGTCAAGCGCCCATTGGACGAACTGGTCGAGATAGCGCTGATAGTTGGTCAGCAGGATCCAGGGCTGGACGTCGCGCCAGTCGGTGCCGGTATAGTGCCGCAGG
>DATBBO010000002.1:0-10024 GCA_036270995.1 Dongiaceae bacterium
GTGTAGATATAAGGCGCGAGGAAGACCTCGGGTGCGGTGTACATGAAGAGCGCCAGCAGCACGAGGAAGACCAGGATGATCGGCAGCCCCTCCAGCCGCTGGATCATCGAATAGAGGCGCGGTGCCGTCATTGCTGCCCCGGCGCTGAAGGGCTATCGCACCCGGAGCGCCTCCGCCGCGCTTTCTTGACCGTCACCCCGGCGAAAGCCGGGGTCCAGGCCAACCGGCACACCCTTGCAACCCTGGATCCCGGCTTTCGCCGGGATGACGGAGGAAACAAAAGACGGAAGCACGTCATATGCGGTGCCTCGCTCAATGCTGCAAGGCGATGAGGTATTCGGTGAGCTCTGGCACCGACATGGTCTTCGGCGAGATCTCCGTGACGATGGCGCCGCGATCGAGCACGACCAGGCGGTCGGCCACCTCATGCACATGGGCGAGATTGTGCTCGATATAGACGCAGGCCCGGCCCTGCTCCTTGATGCGGCGCACGAAGTCCAGGACCTTGCGCACCTCGGAGACGGCGAGCGCCACCGTCGGCTCGTCCAGCACGATGAGGTCGGCGTTGAAATGCATGGCGCGTCCGATGGCGATGCCCTGGCGCTCGCCGCCGGAGAGGAGCGACACGGTGGAATCAACCGAGATGCCCGCGCCGCGAAAGCCGATGGAGCTGAGCAGCATCTCGCGCGCCACCGCCCGCTCCCTCTTTACATCGATGAAGCCGAAGCGGTTGGTGATCTGCCGGCCGGCGAAGAAATTGCGCCAAAGCGGCTGCTTCTCGGCCAGCGACTTGTCCTGATAGACCGTTTCGATGGAGAGGTCGTGGGCCTGGCGCACGGAATAGGCGTGCCAGTCGATCTCCCGGTCGCGGATGAAGATGCGCCCCGCCGTCGGCCGCAGAACGCCGGTCATGACCTTGATGAGCGTCGACTTGCCGGCGCCGTTATCGCCGATCAGCCCGACGATCTCGTTGCGCCCGATTCTGAGATCGATGTCCCGCAGGCCCTGGATGGCGCCGAAGAACTTCTGCACCTTCTCCAGCCGGACGATATGCGCATAGTCGGCTGCGGGGGGCGGCGAAGCGGATGGCGGCGGCATCTTCCTCCCGTGCGCGGTCTTCGATCTTTTGTATGACAATAGCAGAGAGGAGCGAGGGTCGCCACTCCCTGACATCCCAATCGTCATCCCCGCAAAGGCGGGGGTCCAGGGCCGTCTGGTCAGAGCCGGCCTGTGATCCCTGGACCCCCGCTTTCGCGGGAATGACGGAGGAGTATGCGGCTAGGCCGCCCGCAGAACGGCGGCGATCGTGCTGCCGAGCTCGGAGGGATTGGGGGCGACGCGAACGCCGGCCTCCTGGAGGATCTCAACCTTCTCATCGGCGCTCTCGCCGAAGGCGGAGATGATGGCGCCGGCATGGCCCATGCGCCGGCCCTTGGGTGCAGTGAGGCCGGCGATATAGGCGGCGACGGGCTTGGTCATATGGTCGCGGATGAACTGGGCCGCCTCGGCCTCCTGCGGCCCGCCGATCTCGCCGATCATCATCACCGCCTCGGTCTCGGGATCGGCTTCGAAGAGCTCGAGGGCATCCTTGAAGGAGCTTCCATTGATGGGATCACCGCCGATGCCCACGCTGGTGGAGATGCCGATGCCGAGCGCCTTCATCTGTGCCGCCGCCTCGTAGCCCAGCGTGCCCGAGCGCCCGACCACGCCGATGGCGCCCTGCTTGTAGATATGCCCCGGCATGATGCCGAGCAGGGCCTTCCCCGGGCTGATGACCCCGGCGCAGTTCGGCCCCACCAGGCGCATGCGCTGCTCACGCCTGTAGCGGCGCATATAGCGCTTCACCTGGATCATGTCCTGGGCGGGAATGCCGTCGGTGATGGCAACGCAGAGCTCGATGCCCGCATCCGCCGCCTCCATGATCGAATCCGCGGCGAAGGGCGGCGGCACGAAGACGATGCTGGCGGTGGCGCCGGTGGCGGCGACCGCCGCGCGCACGGAGTTGAAGACCGGGCGGCCGAGATGGGTCGTCCCGCCCTTGCCCGGCGTCACCCCGCCCAGCACGCGGGTGCCGTAGTCGATCATCTCCTGGGCGTGGAAGCTGCCGATCTTGCCGGTAAAGCCCTGAACGATGACGCCGGTGGTCTGGTCGAGAAGGATGCTCACGCCGCGGCCTCCCGAAGATCTGCCATCTCCGCCTGACGCCAGGCGGCGACGACCTTCTCCGCCGCCTCGGCGAGGCTCTCGGCGGCGATGATGGGAAAGCCGCTGCCTTCCAGGATCTCGCGGCCCTCCTCCACATGCGTGCCGGCGAGGCGGACCACGAGCGGCACGCGCATCTCGACCTTCTGCAGCGCCTGCACGATGCCCTTGGCGACCCAGTCGCAGCGGTTGATGCCGGCGAAGATGTTGACCAGCATCGCCTCGACCCTGGCGTCGGAGAGCACGAGAGCGAAGGCCTTGGCGACGCGCTCGGGCGTCGCCCCGCCGCCGATATCGAGGAAGTTGGCGGGCTCCCCGCCCGCATGCTTGATCATGTCCATGGTCGCCATGGCAAGCCCGGCGCCGTTGATGATGCAGCCGATATTGCCGTCGAGGCCGACATAGCTGAGGCCGCGATCCGCGGCGCGGGTCTCGCGCGGATCCTCCTGGGACTTGTCGCGCAACTCCGAGATCTGGGGCCGGCGGAAGAGGGCGTTGTCGTCGAAGCTCATCTTGGCATCGAGGGCGAGCAGCGAGCCCTCCGCCGTGGTCACCAGCGGATTGATCTCGACCATGGTGGCGTCGAGCTCGCGAAAGGCGCGATAGCAGCCGAGAATGGTCTCGACCCCCTCGGCAATATGAGAGGCATCGAGCCCGAGGCCGAAGGCGATCTCGCGGGCGTGGAAGGGCTGCATGCCCACGGCGGGGTCGATGCTGAGACGGATCAAGGATGCCGGCTCGCGCTCGCTGATCTCCTCGATCTCCATGCCGCCGGCCGCCGAGGCCACGGCCATGACGCGCTCGCTCTGCCGGTCGAGGACAAGACCGAGATAGAACTCCCGCGTGACCTCCGTTGCCGCCTCGACATAGAGCCGGTTCACCAGCTTGCCGCGCGGACCGGTCTGGGGCGTCACCAGGCGCTTGCCGAGCAGGGCCTCGGCGGCGGCCTCCACCGCCTCCTCGTCGCGGCAAAGCCGGACGCCGCCAGCCTTGCCCCGGCCGCCGGCATGGATCTGGGCCTTCACGACCCAGCGCTCACCGCCGATCTCCCGCGCCCGATAGGCCGCCTGCTCGGGGCTGTAGGCGAGGCCGCCGCGCGCGACGGGGACGCCGAAGCCGGCGAGGATCTCCTTCGCCTGATACTCGTGGATGTCCATGATCGCCTGCCTCGCTAGCCGGCTGCGACGCGCCGCGCCGCAGGCCGAGCGGGGGCATAATGGGCCTGGGCCGCAGCGACGCCGCTGCCGAGCTCGATGGGAATGCCGATATCGGAGAGCGCCATCTCGGTGCCGGCGATCGCACCCACAAGCATGATTTCGTCGAGCACGCCGAGATGGCCGATGCGGAAGACGCGCCCCGCGACCTTGGCGAGGCCCACCCCGAGGGAGAGGTTGTAGCGCTCATAGGCATGGCGCACGAGGATGTTGCTGTCGAAGCCCGGCGGAAGGACGATCGCGCTCACCGTGTCGGAATGCCAGCGCGGGTGGCGAGCGCAGAGCTTGAGGCCCCAGGCCGCCACGGCCCGGCGCACGCCTTCGGCGAGGTGGTGGTGGCGCTGGAACACCTGCTCGAGCCCCTCGCTCTGCAGCATGTCGAGGGAGGCGCGTAAGCCCCGCAGCAGCGTGGTCGCAGGCGTGTAGGGGAAATAGCCATCCTTGTTGGCCCGCGCCATATCGGCGAAGTCGAAATAGCAGCGATGGACTTGGCCCCGGCCGCTGCCGCCAGCGCCTTGCGGCTGACGGCGACGATCGCAAGCCCGGTGGGCAGCATGAAGCCCTTCTGCGAACCGGCGACGGCAAGATCCACACCCCATTCATCCATGCGGAAATCGATGCTGGCGATGGAGCTGACGCCGTCGACATAGAGCATGGCCGGATGGCCCGCGGCATCGAGCGCGCGGCGCAAGGCCGCGACGTCGCTGGTGACGCCGGTCGCGGTCTCGTTGTGGCAGACCAGCACCGCCTTGATGCGATGCTCCCTGTCCGCGGCGAGGCGCTCGGCATAGGCCTCGACCGGCGCGCCCTCGCCCCACTCGCCCTCGATGGCATCGACCTCGAGCCCGAGGCGCCGGCACATCTCGATCCAGAGATGCGAGAACTGACCGAAGCTCGCCGCCAGCACCCGGTCGCCCGGCGAGAGGGTGTTGGTCAACGCAGCCTCCCAGCCGCCGCTGCCGGAGCCGGGGAAGAGGAAGACCTGCCCCTCGGCGGTCTTGAAGACCTTCTTCAGGTCGCGGAAGAGGCCGAGGCTGAATTTCGGGAAATCCGGGGCCCGCTGATCCTCCTGGGGAACATCCATCGCCCGGCGGATTGCCTCGGGGATGTTGGTCGGGCCGGGAATGAAGAGCGCGTTGCGTGCCGGCATGAGCCTGCTCCTCGCAATTCGGGTGGCGGGGCAATCTCGGGTGACGGGAACCGCCCTTCAGGCAGCGTCGTAGACCTCGGCTTCCACCCGGCGCATGAGGGCGGTGAAGTCCTGACGAACCGGCGCTGCAGGCTCGCGGATCTGCGCCGGCGGGGTGGCCTGGTCGTCGCCTCTGGCGGCGGTGAGGGCGAGGCGGGCTTCCTCGGTCTTGCGGGCATCCATGGCCGATCTCCTGCTCCACCCGGGGTGCTGCCAGGCAGCGGACCCGGTTCCGGTTATCATTACATTGACTATTTGACATCAATTTCTAGAGCCGGTCGATCCGACAAATACTCATCGGAAGGCATCAGATTTTATTATGATACCGCTGCGCCGCCGCCTGCCGCCCGCCAACAGCCTCGTGTTCCTCGAGGCGGCGGCACGCCATCTGAATTTCACCCGCGCGGCCAAGGAGTTGGGGGTGACGCAGGCCGCCGTGAGCCGGCAGATCCAGCTGCTGGAGGAGCATCTGGGCGCAGCCATGTTCCAAAGGAGCCCGCGCAGCCTGAAGCTGACGCCGGCGGGCCAGCGCCTCTACAAGGCGGTCGCCATGGGGCTCGAGCATATCGCCGGCACCGCGGTCGAGCTCCGGCGCATCGGCCCCAGGGCCGATCTGACCGTTTCCTCCAGCGTCACCTTCGCCTCCTACTGGCTGATGCACCGGGTGGCCAAGTTCCGGGCCAGCTATCCCGAGATCGAGCTGAAGCTCCTCGCCGCGGGCCCGGTCAGCGATCTGGCTTCCGCCGGCGTCGATCTCGCGGTGCGCTACGGCTCGGGGCGCTGGCCCGGTGTCAGGACCGCACGGCTGATGGACAATGAGATCTTTCCGGTCTGCTCGCCCGGCTATCGCCCCACCGCACCACTCGGCCGGCCCGCCGACCTGCTGAGCGAAGTGCTGCTCCATCTGGTGGAATACGACCGCAACTGGGTCACCTGGGACGCCTGGCTGAAATCCTTCGGCGTCGAGGGGACGCCGCGCCGGCGCGGCCTCACCTTCGACAACTATCTGGTGCTGATCCAGGCCGCCCTCGACGGCCAGGGCATCGCGCTGGGCGGTGGGCGGCTGGCGGAGGACTTCATCGCCCGGGGCACGCTGATCCGGCCCATCGCGGCCACTCTCGGATCCGACCGCGGCTTCTATCTGATCTGGCCGAGCGAAGGCGAGCTCAGCCTCCCCGCCCAGCTCTTCCGGGACTGGATCATCACCGAGGCCCGCGGCGAGAAGCCGGCGGCATGAGCATTGCCCGGCTTTCCCTGTCGCGCCAAAGCGCGAGACAGGGCGAAGAGGCCGCAAGGTGCGCCGGGCGATGGAATATGCCACTCTCGCCGCCGATGAATGCCCGTCGCCTTCGACATTCCGCGTGATCCATGAGCCTCTCCCGGCGTCTCCTTCGCTCCGATGCGATGCAGAGTTTCTTCTCCGCTCTCGCCGCCGGCTATATCCGCTTGGTCTATTGGACGAACCGGTGGGAGCGCGTGGGGTACGACATTGCCGACCGGCTGCTGGCCCAGAACGCCCGGGCGATCATCTGTTTCTGGCATGGCCGGCTCCTGATGATGCCCTATGCCATGCACGGCAATCGGCCCTTCCACATCATGATCTCGGACCACAGGGACGGAAGGCTCATCGCCCGCACCGTGCGCCGCTTCGGAATCCACGTCATCCCCGGCTCTTCCTCCCGCGACCCGGTGCAGGCGCTCTATCGCATGGCGCAGATCTGCCGCGAACAGGGCCTGCCCTGCGTGACGCCGGACGGCCCGCGCGGGCCACGCATGCGTGCCGCGATCGGCCCGGTGCTGGCGGCGGAGATGGCCGAGGCGGTGCTGTTGCCCCTCGGCTTCTCGGCGAGCCGGCGCAGCCTGGCCAAGAGCTGGGACCGCTTCCTCCTGCCGCTTCCCTTCGGGCGCGGCGTCTTCGTCATGGGCCCGGAGATTCCCGTGCCGGCAGGGCTCGATGCTGCCGGGCGCGAGCAGCTCCGGCTTCGCCTCGAGCAGGCGCTGAACGAGGTGACCGCTGAGGCCGATCGGCGCATGGGCCATGCGCCGGTCGCGCCGGCCGCCGCTCAACCCTCGACCACGGCGAGGGAAGCCGCGGCATGAGCGCGCTGCAAGGCCGTCGGATTCTCATCACCGGTGCGGGCAGCGGCATCGGCGCCGTAACCGCGGGGCTGGCCGTGGAGGACGGCGCCCGGGTGGCGCTGCTCGATCGCGACGGCGCTGCCGCGGAGACGACGGCGAGCGCGCTCGGCTCAGCGAACGCGCTTGCCATCGCGGGCGACGTGACCGATGCGGCGGCCATCGAGCGCGCGCTCGGCGCCATGGACGAGGCCTGGGGCGGGATCGACGATCTGGTCAACAATGCCGGGACCTGGGATCACGATCCGCTGCTGGAACTGACCCTCGAACGCTGGCGCCGGGTCTTCGAGGTGAACCTGATGGCACCGATCGCCATCGCGCGGGCCGCAGTGCCGCGCATGGCGTCCGGCGGCAGCATCGTGAACGTCTCCTCGGTGCTGGGCCAGGTGGCAGCACCGGGGCGCGGCCCCTATTGCGTCTCCAAGAGCGCGCTCATCAGCCTGACCAAGGTGCAGGCGGTGGAATGGGCCGCGCGCGGAATCCGCGTCAATGCGATCGCGCCCGGCTATATCATGAACGAGACCACCATGGCGCTGGCGCGCTCGGGCAGCTTCGACACCTCGGCCATCGACCGCCGCACGCCCATGGGGCGCTTCGGCAGCGAGACGGAGGCGGCCCAGGGCATCCTCTATCTTCTCGATCCGCTGCGCGCCGCCTATGTCACCGGCCATGTCCTCGAGGTGAATGGGGGCTGGACGGCCTACGGCTTCGTCTGAGGGGAAATGCGATGATCATCGGCTTCGACCATACGAGCTTCACCGTGACCGACATTCACAAATCGGTCGAGTTCTGGACCCGCCATCTGGGATTCGAGGCCGCCTCCGTCTCGCCGCGGGAAGGCGACTGGCAGGAGAAGGTGACCGGCGTGCCGGGGGCCGAACTGCTGATCGCCCATCTCTACGGGCATGGCCATCACATGGAGTTCATCCAGTACACAGGCGGGTCGCGCCCGAACTCAGGCATCGAGCCCTCCATGGCCGGGGCCGCGCATGTCTGCCTGATGGTCGACGATATCGAGGCGACGTGGCGCGACCTGCTGGCGGCCGGCGCCCGCCGGCAGGGCGAGATCAGCGACGTGACCATGGGCCATGCCAAGGGCTGCAGGGCCGCCTATCTGCGCGATCCCAACGGCATCATCATCGAACTGGTCCAGATGCCGGTGCGAACCGCGCAAATTGCCTAGATGTTGTGGGGTTGACGTTGTTACGTCCTGGGCGCCGCGCACTCCAGAGCATGGTGCACTTTCGTGCGCTACGCTCCAGTGCAACGGTTTTGACATTTTGAGCGTTCTGGGCAAGGAACACGAGCAGAATGCGTTGTGCGCATCGGGTTGGGCGCACCGTGGCGGGTTGGCTGCAAGGACTGTCTTGCACTAGTCTTGGCCATGCACCGGATTCAGGGACTGGCGATCGACAGGATCCTTGCCCGTGACACATAGCTATCTGCGGAAATTCTTCCCCGCGGGTACCGAGATCTTCCGCAGCGGCGATCTCGGCGATTGCGCTTATGTCATCGATGAAGGCGAGGTGGAGATCGCCATCCCCCTCGGCGGCCAGCGGGTCTCCTGCAACAAGCTGGGGCCGGGCCAGCTCTTCGGCGAGATGGCGCTCATCGACGGCTCCCGCCGCATGGGATCGGCGCGCGCGCTCACCGATACTCTGGCACGGGTGATCACCGGAAGTCAGATCCTCGACCGGCTGCACGGCTCCGACGATATCGTCGCCTTCGTACTTCGCATCACCCTGATGCGCTACCGCCATCTCCTGCACCAGGTGCAGAAGGACGATCTGGGCGCGGGCACGGCCGCGGCCGATCTCGCGCAGGAGGAGCTCCTGCTGCCCGATTCCAAGCGGGTGGTGGCGAAGCTCGAGCTGGAGAACGAGCTCCGGGAAGCTCTGGAGAACGGCCAGTTCGAGCTCTATTTCCAGCCGCTGGTGATCCTTGCCGAGGCGAGGCTCGCGGGCTTCGAGGCCCTGATCCGCTGGCACAGCCCGCGGCTCGGCTTCGTGGCACCCGCCGTCTTCATCCCGCTGGCGGAGGAGACGGGGCTGATCACGCCGATCTGCCGCTGGGCGCTGATCTCGGCGACACGCACCCTCGCCAGATTCCAGGAGGCGGCGAAGAAGCGCCGCCTCAACAGCGCGCCGCTCACCGTCTCGGTCAATGTCACCAAGCACCAGATCGACGACACCGAGACCATGGCGATCATCGACCGCATTCCAGAGGATAGCGGCGTCGATCCTGGGCAGCTCAAGCTCGAGCTGACGGAGAGCGTGCTGATGAACGACCACGCCCGGGCGCGCGACTGGATTGCGGAGCTCAAGCGGCGCCGGGTCAAGCTCTCCATCGATGATTTCGGGACCGGCTATTCGAGCCTCGGATATCTGCACCAGTTCGGAGTCGACGAATTGAAGATCGATCGCTCCTTCGTCGACGGCATGCTGACCGACGCGCGCAGCATGGAGATCGTGCGCGCCGTGATCGGCCTGGCACAGGGCCTCGGCCTCGGCACTGTGGCCGAAGGCGTCGAGCAGGAGGCCCAGGCCCGCCAGCTCGAGGCGGCCGGGTGCGAGCTGGGCCAGGGTTATTTCTTCGGCCGCCCCACCGCCGCGGAAGACGTCCTCCGCCGCCTCCGCGAGGACGGTTTCGCCTTCACGAGCTAACCGGATTCCGGTACCGCCCCCTTTGCGTCGCGATGAGGGCGTCAAGGTCCTGGCGGAGCCACCCGCCAGGATCAGGGCGAAGACCGGCAAGCAGCGTTGAGAATGGCCTCCATGAAGGGCGGCTCAGTGCAGCTTCAGCCGCGGTTCGGTGCGGCGCTTGATCAGATTGGCCAAAGTGGCGAAAGCGACCCAGAGATAGCCGTGCAGCGCGAGCTGGTGTTTCTTGTAGAGGGAGAGATAGGCGAGGCGCGCGATCATGCCTTCCAGCATCACGCTGCCAAGCAGATTGCCCATGAGATTGCCGATGCTGCTGTAGCTGAGGGAGATCAGCGAGCCGTAATCGCGATAGACGAAATGCCGGAGCGGCTGGCCGTCGAGGCGCCCCTCGAGGCTCCGGGCCAGCAGCATTGCTTCCTGATAGGCGGCCTGGGCCCGCGGGGGCACCGGGCGGTCCTGGCCGCGCTGCGGGCAGGCTGCGCAATCGCCGATGGCGAAGATCCGCTCGTCACGGGTCGATTGCAGCGTGTCATGGACCATCAGCTGATTGATGCGGTTGGTCTCGAGCCCGTCGAGCCCGGCCAGAACATCGGCCGCCTTCACGCCTGCCGCCCAGACCTTGA
>DATBBO010000003.1:0-4045 GCA_036270995.1 Dongiaceae bacterium
GGGATGACGGTGGGGGGCGGGGCGGATCGCATGCCGCGACTAGGTTCCAGACTCGTCGAGCTTGATCTCCCCGGGCTCGGGGGTGACCTTGGCGCCGGGACGCACCCGCAAGAGCCCATCGATGACGATCACGTCATCGGCCGTAATCCCCTTGCGCACGATCCGCAGATTGCCGTAGCTGGGACCCGGACGGATCACCTTCGGGACGACGGAGCCGTCGGGCTTGACCGTCATCACCAGTTTGCTGCTCTGGTCGCTGACGATGGCGGCGTCGGGGATGAGGATCGCCGGATAGGGGTCGCTCGCCGGCAGCCGCAGCCGTCCGAAGGTGCCGGGTGAGATGAAGAGATCGGCATTGGGGAATTGCGCCCGGATGCGGATGGTGCCGGAGCCGGGGTCGATCTGGTTGTCGACGAAGTCGATGTAGCCCGCATGGGCCCAGCTCGTCTCGTCGGCGAGCTTCACATAGGCGGGAATGGCACCGGTGAGATTGACCTTGAGCCGCTTCTCGGCAACCGCGCGCTGATAGGCCAGATACTCGTTCTCGCTCATGTCAAAGATGAAGCGGATGGGCTTCAGCGAGACGATGGTCGCCAGCACGTCGGAGGTGTTGGTGGTGTTGCCCATGACGAGATTGCCGATGCTCACCAGATGGGTGCCCATGCGCCCGTCGAGGGGCGCCGTGATATGGGTGAACTCGAGATTGAGCTGGGCCGCGGCGATGGCGGCTTTCGCCGTCTCGACAGATGCGGCTGCCGCGCGCGCCTCGTTCAGCTTGGTGTCATAGTCGCTGGCCGTCGCATAATCGCCCTTGCGCAGCGCCCCGGTCCGGGCGAGCTCGGCATTGGCCCATTGCACCCGCGCCTGGGCCTGGGTGAGCTGGGCCCTGGCGGAATCGAGGTCGATCTCGAAGGGCCGCGGATCGATGACGAAGAGAAGATCCCCCTTCTTGACCCATTGCCCGTCGGTGAAATGGATCTCGGTCAGATAGCCGCTGACCCGGGCGCGGACGGCGACGGAATCCACCGCCTGGAACTGGCCCGTATATTCGTCCCATTCGGTGATCGTCTTGACCAGGGGATGGCTGACCGTGACCAGCGGCGGCTTGGGCGCGCCTGCGGGGGTCGCATTGGCGGTCTCCCGACCCGCGAAGCGGTAATTGTAATAGAGGAGCCCGGCGATCGCGGCCAGGGCCAGGAGGATGACGGCCCAGCGCACCCCATGGCTCCGGCGTGCCGGTGCCGCGGCCGGCGCGGCCGGCTTATCGGTGGGGCTTTGAGTCGGACGAGGCTCGTCGTTCATGCCGCTCCCTGGGGCGTGATCCTCGGCAGCGCCGAACTGGGACCCCATCGCCCAATCAGATAGGCATCGGGGGTGATCCGTCCAGGGGTCTATATAGGACCCCCGCCCGACCACCAGCGCTGGTTCCAGACAACGGCATCCTGATAGGGCGCGACGCTGTCGGCACAACCATTACTCGTGAGGCCCTTGTCTGATCATGACGGTGGAGGAAGCAGTAAAGTCAATGCCACATATCCGGTTTGGCTTCCTTCTTCTCCGTCATGAAGGCCTGGAGCGCCTCGTCGATTCCCGGATCGAGGGGTGGGGCCTCATAGCTTCGGAGCATGGCGCGCCATTTCTCGTTGGCGCGCTTGATCGCGTCCTTCTCGCCGGCATCGCGCCATTGCTCGAAGGAGGTGTTGTCGGCGGTGCCCGAGTCCCAGAAGGCAGTCTCGTAATTCCTCAGCGTATGAGCGCAGCCGAAGAAATGCTTGCCGGGCCCCACCTCGCGGAATGAATCGAGGGCGAGTGCATTCTCGTCCAGCGGGATCCCGGCGAGATAAGTGTGGAGCGCGCTGCAGAAATCGGCGTCGAGAATGAACTTCTCATAGCCCATGGCGAGCCCGCCCTCGAGCCAGCCAGCGGAGTGCAGGATGAAATGCGCCCCGCAGAGGATGGCGGCCTGCATAGAGACGGCGCTTTCCATCATCGCCTGGCTGTCGGGGATCTTCGACGCGGTGAAGGCGCCGGAACAGCGCAGCGGCAGGCCCAGGCGCCGAGTGAGCTGGCCGATGACGAGGGAACCCAGTGCCGGCTCCGGCGTGCCGAAAGTGGGGGAGCCGGAGCGGAGCGACATGGAGCTGAGGAAGTTCCCGAGGATCACCGGCGCGCCGGGCCGCTCGAGCTGGGTCAGCGCCACGCCCACCATCGCCTCGGCCATGGATTGGGCGATGGCGCCCGCGCTCGTTACCGGGCCCATGGCGCCGCCCAGAATGAAGGGCACGACCACGGCACATTGATTGGCCCGCGCATAGGCTCTGAGCGACTTGGTCATGGTCGCATCGTAGACCAGCGGCGAGTTGACGTTGATGTTGCCCATGATGACGCAGTTGCGGTCGACGAAGTCAGCGCCGAAGACGAGGCGGGCCATGGCGATGGAATCCTCGGCCCGCTCCTCCGCCGTCACCGAGCCCATGAAGGGTTTGTCGGAATAGCGGATATGGCTGTAGACCATGTCGAGATGGCGCTTGTTCACCGGCACATCGACCGGCTCGCAGACCGTGCCGCCGGAGTGATGCATCCAGGGCGAGGCATAGGCGAGTTTGACGAAATTCCGGAAATGCTCGATGGAGCCGTAGCGCCGTCCCTCGTCGATGTCATAGACGAAAGGCGAGCCATAGGCGGGGGAGAAGACGATATTGTCGCCGCCGAGCTTGACCGAGCGGGCGGGATTGCGTGCGTGATGGGTAAAGCTCGCCGGAGCGCTGCGGATGATGCTTTGCACCAGCCCGGAGGGAAAGCGCACCCGCTCGCCTTGAACGTCGGCACCAGCCTCCCGCCAGAGATCCAGGCAACGGTCGTCGCCGCGGAAGTCGAGGCCGACCTCCTGCAGCAGCGTATCCACGGCCGCCTCGATGGTCGCCAGACCTTCCTCGCTCATCAGATCATAGGTCGGGATGGCGCGGTGGATGCCGGCAATGACGATGGGTGCCCCGCCGGCGCCGGAACGCTGGGCCTGGCGCGCCTGGCGCCCGCCGCGGGCGCGGCCTGCACGCGTGCCTTCGGCCGCTTCGGTTTGCGTCATCTCCGTTCCTCCATGGGACGCGGGTCGCTTAGCTCGTTTCCGCGTCCCTTCCTTCGTCATCCCGGCGCGATCCCCGGATCAAGTCCGGGGAGGGTTCCAGGGGTTGCAAGAAGAGCGCGACCATGACAGGCCCAACTGAGACCTGCCACGGGACGCGGTTTTCCGCCGGGGATCGTAGCACCAGCCTCACTGGGGCTGAAATGCCCGTGAGCGGGCGGACCCGCATTGACAATGTCGCCGCCTCGGCCACCCTTGCGGGTGTTGAGACCAGGGAGGAAGCGTTGAGCCCGCGTGGCCTGAAGAAAGACCTGACCAGCTATGGCGATGCGGCCTTCTCGCTCTTTCTGCGCAAGGCCTACGTCAAGGCCGCCGGCTATTCCGAGGATGCGCTGGAGCGGCCCATCGTCGGCATCGCCAATACCCATAGCGATTTCAACCCCTGCCACGGCAACGTCCCGGCCATCCTCGAGGCGGTGAAGCGCGGCGTGATGCTGGCGGGTGGCCTCCCCATGGTCTTTCCGACCATCAGCCTGCATGAGGCCTTCTCCCATCCCACCAGCATGCTGCTGCGCAATCTGATGGCGATGGATACCGAGGAGATGATCCGGGCCCAGCCCATGGACGCCGTGGTGCTGATCGGGGGCTGCGACAAGACCCTGCCGGCCCAGATGATGGCGGCCATCAGCGCCGGCAAGCCCGCGATCCTCATCCCAGTCGGTCCCATGATCGTCGGCCATCACAAGGGCGAAGTGCTGGGCGCCTGCACCGATTGCCGGCGCCTCTGGGGCAGCTTCCGGGCCGGCAAGATCGACGAGACGGAGATCGAGGCGGTCAGCGAGCGCCTGGCACCCTCCGCCGGCACCTGCATGGTGATGGGTACCGCCAGCACCATGGCCCTCATTACCGAGGCCCTGGGCCTGGCGCTGCCCGGCAGCGCCAGCGTTCCCACCGTCCATGCCG
>DATBBO010000004.1:0-4493 GCA_036270995.1 Dongiaceae bacterium
GCGCGTTCTGCAAGCCTCCCTGCCCCGCGAGATAGACCCCGAGATGGGTGATGTCGTGCTGGCCGTAATAGACCGCGACCACCGGCCCGCCACCGCGGTCCAGCGACAGGGGGAGGACCAACAGGCCTTCGTCACCGAGCTTCGCCTGCAGGCGGTCGAGGGAGGGCATCTCCGCCCGGCAGGGCGCACACCACGTCGCCCAGACATTGAGCAGCACCAGCTTGCCGCGGAAATCCGCCAGATGCAGCTCCTTGCCCGCAGAGTCCTTGAAAGCGTCGCCCGGCGCTGGCAGCGGCGGATCGATCCGGTTAAAGTCGGCGACGGCCCCGGTGAGGGGGGCATCGCCGGCCAGGCTTGCCGAAAGCCAGGCACCCCCGAGCGCGAAGGCGGCCGCGATCACCCCGAGAAAGCCGAGGCGAACACTGAAGCGAAGGACTGACTGCTTGAGCATCAAGAAGAAACCTCATTCTGCGGCCGCCAAGACCCCGGCCACCAAGAGCCCAGCTGAAGGACCGCCGGCCAACGAACGCCCCTCCGAGGATCGCATGTGGGGCGGGCGTTTTGCCAGCGGCCCGGCGGAGGTCATGCAGCGGATCAACGCCTCCATCGGCGTCGACCGCCGGCTCTGGCGCCAGGATATCGCCGGCAGTCGGGCCCATGCCGCCATGCTGGTGCGCCAGGGCATCCTCCGTCAAGCCGATGGCGAGGCGATCCGGCTCGGGCTCGACCAGATCGAGAAAGAGATTGCCGAAGGCCGCTTCAACTTCAAGGTGGAGCTCGAGGATATCCACACCAACATCGAATCCCGCCTGCGCGAGCTGATCGGCGCGCCGGCCGGGCGCCTGCACACCGCGCGCTCGCGCAACGACCAGGTGGCGCTGGACTTCCGCCTCTGGCTGCGCGAGGCCATCGACGGGCTCGAGGGCCAGCTGGCGGATCTCATCGCCGCCTTCCTCGACCGTGCCGAGGAGCATGCCGCGACCATCATGCCGGGCTATACCCATCTTCAGGTGGCCCAGCCCGTCACCTTCGGTCACCACCTGCTGGCCTATGTCGAGATGCTGCGACGCGACCGCGGCCGGCTCGCCGATTGCCGCCGGCGCCTCAACGAGAGCCCGCTTGGCGCCGGTGCGCTTGCCGGCACGGGCTTTCCCATCGACACCGCGGCAACGGCCACGGCGCTTGGCTTCGCCCGCCCCATGGCCAACTCCATGGATGCGGTCTCGGCCCGCGATTTCGCCCTCGAGTTCCTCGCCTTCGGTGCCATCCTCGCGATCCACCTCTCCCGCTTTGCCGAGGAGCTCGTTCTCTGGACGAGCGAAGGATTCCGCTTCGTCGCCCTCGGCGATTCCTTCACCACCGGCAGCTCGATCATGCCGCAGAAGCGCAATCCCGATGCCGCCGAGCTGGTGCGCGGCAAGGCGGGTCAGGCGATCGGAGCGCTGGTGCAGCTGCTCGTCGTGCTGAAGGGCCTGCCGCTCACCTACGGCAAGGACATGCAGGAGGACAAGGAGGCCGTGTTCCTGGCGGTGGACAATCTCAGCCTGTCGCTCGCCGCAATGGCCGGCATGGTGCGTGACATGCAGCCCGATGCCGCTGCCATGCGCCGGGCCTGCGACCGGGGCTTCATCACCGCGACGGATCTGGCCGACGGGCTGGTGCGCCATCTGGGGCTGCCGTTCCGCGAAGCACATCACATCACCGGCACGCTGGTGCGTCTCGCGGAGCAGAAGGGTGCGGGCCTCGCCGATCTCAGCCTGGAGGAGATGCGCCACATCGAGCCGCGCATCACCGCGGAGATCCGGGCCGGCCTCACCGTCGAGGCGGCGGTGGAGAGCCGCACCAGCCCGGGCGGCACGGCGCCGGCCAATGTGCGGCGCGCCGTGGCCGCGGCCCGGCAGCATCTGAAATGAGCCCCGCGATGAGGACAGCATTGCTCCTGCTGCTGAGCGCTTTCGCGCTGGCAGCCTGCGGCGTCAACGGTCCGCCCCAGCCGCCCAGGCCCGATTCCTTCCCGCATCAATATCCGGCCCCCGAGCCGCTGCCCAAATCGGAGACGCCGCCGGCGCCCGCCACCGACACGACGAACCAGCCCATGTATCAATGACCCACTTCCCCTATCAGGGCGGCATCCTTCACGCCGAAGGCGTGCCGCTCGACCGGCTGGCCGCGGCCGTCGGGACTCCCTTCTATTGTTATTCCACCGCGGCGCTCACCGAGCGCTATCGGCGCTTCATCGCGGCCTTCGACGGCGCGCGGGCCACGATCTGCTATTCGCTGAAGGCGAACTCCAACCAGGCGGTAATCGCGACCTTCGCGCGCCTCGGCGCCGGCGGCGATGTCGTCTCGGAGGGCGAACTGCGCCGGGCGCTCGCCGCGGGCATGCCGGCCGAACGCATCGTCTTCGCCGGCGTCGGCAAGAGTGCGGCCGAGATGGCCGCGGGACTCGAGGCCGGCATCCAGCAGTTCAATGTCGAATCCCTGCCGGAGCTGGAGCTTCTCGACCGTGTCGCCCGCGAGAAGGGCATGCGCGCCCGGGTGGCGCTCCGGGTCAATCCCGATGTCGACGCCCGCACCCACAGGAAGATCGCCACCGGCAAGGCCGAGAACAAGTTCGGCATCGATCTCGGCCATGTGCGCCAGATCTATGCCCGCGCCGCGGGCATGGCGGGAATCGAGCCCCTGGGCCTTGCCGTCCATATCGGCTCCCAGCTTCTCGATCTGGCACCCTATCGCTCGGCCTTCGCCAAGATCGCCGGCCTCGTCGCCGAGATCCGCGCCGATGGCCACCGCATCGAGAGCCTCGATCTCGGCGGCGGCCTCGGCATCGCCTATCACGACGAGCGGGCGCCCGCGATCGAGGATTACGTCCGCTCGGTGCAGGAGACGGTCGGCAATCTCGGCTGCCAGCTCTTCTTCGAGCCGGGCCGCTGGCTGGTGGGCCATGCCGGGATCCTGGTGACACGCGTGCTCTATGTGAAGCCGGGGGTGGAGCGGAACTTCGTCATCGTCGATGCGGCCATGAACGACCTGATCCGCCCGACCCTCTACGACGCCTATCATCCGATCCTGCCGGTGGCCGAGCCCGGCTCGGATGCTGCCGCAAGCCGTTACGACGTGGTCGGGCCGATTTGCGAGACCGGCGACTTTTTTGCCCATGGCCGGCCGCTCCCGCCGCTCCAGGCCGGCGATCTCCTGGCGATCGCCTCGGCCGGAGCCTATGGGGCGGTGATGTCCTCGACCTACAACAGCCGGCTTTTGATACCGGAAGTCATGGTCCGGGGAACCGAACACGCCATTGTCAGAGCGCGGGCGAGCTACCATGATATGATTGCACTGGATCGCTTGCCGGACTGGATATGAGGTGCGCTTGGCACAGGCAGGGCCGAGGCCCCGGAAGAGCCTGAAAGACGCGGAATCCGGGTATTGGACCAGGCGCGGCTTGCTGCGCCGGTTATGGCTTGCGCGACTCGCCATCGGCTGGGAGCGCATCTGGCAGGCCGTCTGGCCGGCTTTGACCCTGGCGGGTCTTTTTATTGCCCTTGCACTCAGCGACCTGCTGCCGGATCTGAACGGCTATCTCCATAGCGCTGTCCTGGCCGCCTTTGCCATCGCCTTCGCGCTGCTGCTGTGGCTCGGCTTCCGCGGGCTGACGCTGCCCGATCCCGCCGCGGCGCGCCGGCGCATCGAGCTGGTGAACACCCTTCCCCACCGGCCGCTGTCAGCACTGGAGGACGAGCTCGCCGGCGGGCGCAGCGATCCCGCCGCCGCCGCGCTCTGGGAGCTGCATCGCCGGCGCTTGGCCTCGCGACTCGGCCGCCTCAGGGTCGGCCTGCCGCGGGGCAGCCTCGTGGCCCGCGATCCTTTTGCCTTGCGTGGTGTCGTCGTTCTGCTGCTCGCCGTCACGCTCGGCATCGGCTGGTCCGACATGCCGGCGCGATTGGGGCGCGCATTCCAACCGAGCTTCGCCCTGCCCCCGCCTCCGATTCCGCCCCGCCTCGATGTCTGGGTCACGCCGCCCGCCTATACCGGCCAGGCGCCGATCTTCCTCGCCGCGGTCGATCCCAAGGCAGGGCCGCTCAAGATCCCGCAAGACAGCGAAGTTCTCGCGCAGATCCAGGGCGGCAAGGGCGACGGCGAGCTGAAGATGGGAGATGCCACGGCGCGCTTCGATACCATCGGGGAAGGCACCTACCGGGCGACCGGCAAGATCGTCACGGGTGATCGGCTTTCGGTGGTGCAGGACGGCCATGAGCTCGCCTCCTGGCCCTACAGCCTGATCGAGGACGAGCCGCCGCTGGTCGCCTTCACCCGTCCGCCCTCGGAATCCGAGCGCCATGCGCTGCGCGTCGACTATGCCGCCAGTGACGATTACGGCATCGCCAAGGTCGAGCTGCTCATCACCCGTCATGGCCAGGGAAGCGCGGCTTCCATTCCCGGCCTGCCGGACAAGATCGTCATCGAGCTTCCCGGCGCCGGGGCCGATCCGCGGG
>DATBBO010000005.1:0-6632 GCA_036270995.1 Dongiaceae bacterium
CGCGCGTGTATAGGACATGGGGGTTTCTGGGGTTTCTTGGGTTTTGGAGGAAGAATCAGCGAAATTCCCGGCTTGCCTGCGAGAACTTTCTGGGGTTTCCTGGGTATCTGGCTGCTGCTCCCCATCTGCCTGCTCCGCCCCTGCTTGATGCGCAGCCTGCCCCTCCCGCTCTCTCCCTGCCCGATGCGTCGCCTGCACGGAGAACGTCGGTGGTGTCCACCGTGCCCGTCCGGCAAGCTCCGTTGTTTCCAGCAGGACATAGCCCGCGTGCCGCATCCCCGCCATGCGTTGGAGGGTGCGGGTGACGTATTGCCGGGCTCTCCTGTGCGGGTTGATCAAAATCTGGATCTCCTCATCCAGGTCTTTGACGGTGACCGCCTCCTCGCCATGGTACGTGCGCCATAGCGCGAAGAACTGGGCGATCTCGCGGCGCTCGGGGTCGGCCGCCTTGGCTATCTTCGTGCCTTCGACCGGGTCCTTGCAGCCGACCGCCAACAGCGGGTCGCGCACCCATTTCGCCCCACTGCTCGAACGAGCCTAAGGGCTTGCCGCGCGGGAGGCGGCCGACATTGATTCGGCCATAGCGGCCAAGCGCTATATTCGAACGGATGTAACGACAACGCTGAACACAGCACTTCCCAGCAATGGGTTGGCTCCCCGGTGCGATAAATCCGGCTGGATAGCTTGCGTGGCTGCCGCATCTGCTCCCCGCCTCATCTGCTCCCGCCTCGTCGCCGCAGCGCTTTTCCACCGCCCGGCGAGCCTGCAGGAGGCTCGTACGGCAGGGCCGTGCGGCTCGGTCGAGATAGGGGGCGGCAGCGTGACAGATTTGTCCACCCACGCCCTGAGAAAGCGTGCTAGAAAATCCTGCGGTCGGCGGACTTTGTAGGCAAAAGCGTAGGTCGAGCACCGATCTAGCCTCTAATCCATTGATATTCCTGGCATGGGTGCGGACTTCAACACCGCGGTCTTCGGCACCGGCGGGCCGGTGATGATCACGCCGCCCGGCATGCCGGCGACGACCGGCGAGCGGCCGGCGGTGGTCTGGAACGCCTCGATCCCCTCGGCCCGGGCCATCCGGTCGGCGATCACGCTCCTGCGCATCGCCAAGGAGACCACCATCCTCTCCAGCGCCGACAATCCCGATGCCGACCCCTCGGCCCTTGCCCGCTATCTCGACTGCTACGGCATCAAATCCACCCCCCGTACCTTCCGGACCGACAGCCTCACGGCGCGCGCCCGCGGCCGCTCGCTGCTCGAGGTGGCAAAGGAGGCCGATGCGGACCTCCTGGTCATGGGCGCCTATGGCGAAGGCAAGATCACGGCGATGCTGGGCCTCGGCCGGGCGACGGAGAAGGTGGTGATGTCCTGCAAGGTACCGCTGCTGGTGCAGGCCTAAGCAGATCCGTTCAAGCCGGTCCGGCTTGGAGACGGAATCTGGGGCTCTGAATTCCCGCTTTCGCGGGAATGACGTAACGGGGAAATAAGCGCGGGATCAGCCCCCGGCGGGGCGCTGGTCGGCGACGACGGCGCGCAGATCCTTGAGCAGTTCCTGGCTCGGCTGGCCGTCCACCGGCATCCCGGCCATCTGCTGATAGCTGCGGATGGCGGCCTCCGTGGTCGGGTCGAGGGTGCCGTCGATGGGGCCGGGCCCCAGGTCGAGCTTCGCCAGAAGCTGCTTGATCTCCTGGATCATGGCCCCGTTGTCCGAGGGCGGCTGGGCGGTGGCGGCGCCGGTCGAAGCGGTACTCGGGGCGGTCGTGGCCGTCGCCGCCGGAGGCGCGCTTGACGGGGAGGGGGTCGAGCCAGGCGCGGCGCCGGGCATGACCTTGGCGATCAGAGTGCGGACGGGGCCCAGGATCGGCTCGAGCCGACCCTCTCTCCAGAGCCAGACACCGCCGCCTACAAGAAGGAGCAGCACGACCACGGCGACCCAGCCGCCGCGGCGCCGGGGCTTATCCTCCTCGCCGACCACACGTTCGTTGGCCCGCGCCATGAGCGGCGGCGAGATCCTTCCCCAGCGCCTGGGCTTCTGCGCGTCCGGCTGAGGCGACGCGTCGGGCTTGGGCGCGGCGGGCACGGGCCCGAGCTTCGGCTCATGGGCCTCCTCGGCCAGGCTCCTTTCGTCCAGCACCGGAGGGCCTGCCCGGTCGCCGAGGTGCGGCTCGGTCTCGGTCTTGGCGGGGGGAGGCTGTGGTGCGGAAGGGGCGGCCGGCGGGGGGGCCGATGCTGGGGGCGGTGGCGGAGGCGCGGCCGTGGGGGGCTGCGCAGGCTGGGGGGCGGGGCTGGCCACCGGGATCACCGGCGCGCGCCTGAGGTTCGGCGGTACGACCCAGCCCGGAGCGGCGGCGGGCGGCGTGACAGGCTGAGGCCGGCCGGGCAACGCCTCCTCTGGCCGCCCGCGCTTATCGCTGCCCGCGCCCTTGTCGTCCTCCGCCATGAACGCCCCCGATATTGCAACCAAGGCAGTATAGGGGCTCGGAAGGCTTGCTTCCACCCGCAGGGGAAATCGGCTATAGGGTCGCCCGCCCGTTCCGCCGGTTGTGGCGTGACGAGGTCATCTGTACCGGGAACAAGGGCGGACCGGCTCAATCATGGCGGATAAGGTTGCACTCATCACCGGCGTCACCGGGCAGGACGGGGCCTATCTCGCTGCCCTTCTGGTCGCCAAGGGCTATGTCGTCCATGGCGTCAAGCGCCGGTCCTCCTCCTTCAACACCGGCCGCGTCGACCATCTCTATGTCGACAGCCATGAGACGGGGGTGCGCTTCTTCCTGCATCACGGCGACCTGACCGACGCCACCAACATGATCCGCCTGGTGCAGGAGACGCAGCCCACCGAGATCTACAATCTCGCGGCCCAGAGCCATGTGCAGGTGAGCTTCGAGACGCCGGAATACACGGCCAATGCCGATGCGCTGGGCACGCTGCGCCTGCTGGAGGCGATCCGAATTCTGAAGATGGAGCGCGGCACCCGCTTCTATCAGGCCTCGACCTCGGAGCTCTACGGCAATGCCAAGCCGCCCCAGAGCGAGACGACGCCCTTCCAGCCCCGCAGCCCCTATGCGGCGGCCAAGCTCTACGGCTACTGGATCACAGTGAACTACCGCGAGGCCTATGGCATGCACGCCTCGAACGGGATTCTCTTCAATCATGAGAGCCCGACCCGGGGTGAGACCTTCGTCACCCGCAAGATCACCCGGGCCGTGGCCGCCATCCACCAGGGCTATCAGTCGCGGCTTTATCTGGGCAATCTCGATTCGAAGCGTGACTGGGGCCATGCCCGTGACTATGTCGAAGCCATGTGGATGATGCTGCAGCAGGACAAGCCCGAGGACTATGTGATCGCAACCGGCGAGACCCATACGGTGCGCGAGTTTGTCGAGCTCGCCTTCGGCGAGGTCGGCCGGCAGATCGCCTGGCGGGGCGCGGGAACCCAGGAGCAGGGGGTCGACGCCAAGACCGGCCAGGTGCTGGTCTCCATCGATCCGCGCTATTTCCGCCCCACGGAAGTGGACTATCTTCATGGGGACCCGGCCAAGGCCCAAAGCAAGCTCGGCTGGAAGCATAAGGTCAGCTTCCGCGAGCTCGTGGCCGAGATGGTCGTCGACGATCTGAAGGTGGTGCGAGAGGAGCATGAGCGCAGCAGCGTCCGCCGCTGATCTCTTTCCGCTCGCCGGGCGGCGGATCTTCGTCGCCGGGCATCGCGGCATGGTGGGCAGCGCCATCGTCCGGCGCCTCGCCGGTGAAGGCTGCGAGATATTGACCGTCGGCCGCGGCCAGGTCGATCTCCGGCGCCAGCAGCCGGCCGAGGACTGGATCGCGGCTGAGCGCCCCGATGCCATCATCGTCGCGGCGGCCACCGTCGGCGGCATCCTTGCCAATGCGAGCCGGCCGGCGGATTTCATCTATGACAACCTGGCCATCGAGACGAACCTGGTCCACGCCGCCCACGAGGCGCGGGTGAAGAAGCTGCTGTTCCTGGGCTCCTCCTGCATCTATCCGAAATTCGCGACGCAGCCGATGGCAGAGGATGCGCTGCTGACCGGGGCGCTGGAGCCGACCAATGAGTGGTACGCCATCGCCAAGATCGCCGGCATCAAGCTCTGCCAGGCCTATCGCAAGCAGCATGGCGCCGACTTCATCTCGGCCATGCCGACCAATCTTTATGGGCCCGGGGATAATTTCGACCTGGCCTCCAGCCATGTGGTGCCGGCCCTCATCCGCAAGATCGAGGAGGCGCGGCTCTCGGGCTCGCCCCAGGTGGAGATCTGGGGCTCGGGCACGCCCCGGCGCGAGTTCCTCTATGTCGACGACCTGGCCGATGCCTGCGTCTTCCTGCTGAAGCGCTATAGCGGCCATGACCATATCAATGTCGGCACCGGTACCGATCTGACGATCCGCGAGCTGGCGGAGACAATCGCCCGCGTGGTGGGCTATCGCGGCGGCTTCACTTATGACAGCTCCAAGCCCGACGGGACGCCCCGCAAGCTGCTGGACATCTCGCGGCTCTCGGCCTTGGGATGGCGAGCGAGCACCAGCCTGGAGGCCGGGCTGAAGCAGAGCTATGACTGGTTTACCGCCAACCGCCGCGCGGTGGCCTAGACCAGAGCTCAACCAACCGGATAAGGCCCTTCGGCGAAGCTTTCGCCGTGGTAGCCCTTGGAGCCGATGAGCCGGGCTAGCGGGCTTCGGAAATCGCCCTCCGCCTTCAATCGGTCGATCAGGGATCGGAAATCATGGCGCGGCTGCCAGCCGAGCTCGCGGCGCGCCCGTTCGTTGACATAGACGCGATCGAGGGCGGGCAGCATCTTCCAGCCGCGGCGGGCATATTCGGCCTCATAGCCGGGCACGCGACGGCGGAGAACCTCGGGCGCGTTGCGGCGCAGCTCCGCCAGATCCTCCGGCAGGAAAGGCGTGGTTGCGCTGATGATGTAGCGCCGCAAGCCCAGGGCCGGCGCGCGCTTGGCAGCCAGGAGATGGGCGCTCACGACATCCTCGATGTCGACGCGGCGGAAGAGGAACTCGTTGACCTTGATGTTGTCGTCCGCATAGGCGGCCCGCGCGGCCGCGTCGTCATCAGCCTCGGGAAAGAATCGCGAAGTCCGCAGGATGATGCAGGCGAGAGCCTGGTTGCGGTGGAAGAGCTGGCAGAGATCCTCGGCCGCCGCCTTGGTGACCCCATAGATGTTCTTGGGGATGGGCTGCACATCCTCGGTCACCCAGGCGGCGGGCGACCCGGCGGGCGGAATCAGGGCATCGCCGAAGACGCTGGTCGTGCTGGTATAGACGAAGGCCTCGACCCCGCTCGCCGCGGCCTCCTCCAGCAAATTGAGGGTGCCGGTGATGTTGGTGTCGAGGAAGGCCTGGCGCTGGTGGGTCCCGAGATGGGGCTTGTGCAGGGTGGCGGCGTGGAACACCCAGCGGGCACCGGCCATGGCCGCCCTGACCGCGGCCCGGTCGGCGATCGAGCCGAGCCGGGTCGTGAAGGGGCTGGCGAGGATATCGAGGCCGGCGACCTCATGGCCCTGCTCGCGGAGGGTCCGGACCAGGGCCTCGCCGAGATGGCCAGCGCTTCCAGTGACCAGGATTTTCATGACCGGCGGATTGTCGCACAGCCGGAAGCTCCGGTTGAACCCTGCGCGGCTTTCGGCCTAAGTTGCGGCCCTTCTCTGCCGTCCTTTCGGGGATTGGGGCGTGGCCAAGCGGTAAGGCAACGGGTTTTGGTCCCGTGATCCCAGGTTCGAATCCTGGCGCCCCAGCCACTCGCGGCTTCCGCGCAGCTCACTTCTGGATTTCTTGCAGTGCCCGCTCCAGCGGTGCGTGGGAGACCTGGATCAACCCGCTGAAGGGCTGC
This sequence comes from Dongiaceae bacterium, assembly GCA_036270995.1. GTDB lineage: Bacteria > Pseudomonadota > Alphaproteobacteria > Dongiales > Dongiaceae > DASXQK01. Next base: position 5,858 of record DATBBO010000005.1, read on the forward strand.
TCGAAATCCATGATGAGATAGATCGCGCCCGAAATCAGGAAGGCGGCGAGCACGAAGCTTCCCGCGACGATGATGTTCTGAGGCGCTTTATAGCCGTAGCTCACGAAGATCATCATCAGCCATGCGACCGGCAGCGCTACGAGCGGCGCGGGCAGCTCGCCCTCCGACTCTTCGACCAGCGCCCAGCGCAGCTTCAGCAGCTCGTTGAGGTCTTGCTGGAGGTCATGCCAGAGATCGCCGCGCACCGGGTCGGGCTTGAGCGCTCTGACGCTGGCGCCGAAGTCGCTGAGCAATCCCTCGGCGATGGTATCGTTCTCGGGGCCCACCTCCGGTACCGTCGGGTCGGTGATGCGGTGAAGATAGGCTGCCAGCTTCGCCCTGGCATCTTGGGCCTCCGGCCCGAATTGCCGCAAGGTCCGGTTCATCAGGATCATATTCGTCGCATAGACATGCACGTCGCGATCGATGGTCTCGAAATTGTTCCTCGCCGAGTTGAGGAGCAGACCGACGAAGAGGGATGTCATGACGACGAAGATGTTCGCGACCTGCCGGACGAGGTTCGTCGTCTCCTCCTGCTGACGAAGCGGCCGCATCCTGTGATAGAGGAGGACGGAGCCGAGCGAAGCCGCCAGCAGGCAGAAGAATATGACGACAGCGGTAGTAAAGGGCGCGGTGATAACCTGCACCGGGACAAGAAGCAGTATGGCGAGGTGGTGGGCGTCTCGCTTCTGTCGCCGGCCACCTTCCGCCTGCGCCGGCGCGAGGGCGAAGGCTG
>DATBBO010000006.1:0-2445 GCA_036270995.1 Dongiaceae bacterium
CGCGCGACCTGGTTTCCGCGCCCACAGGACCGAGCAAGGGGCGACAAGGCAGAACAGCGGCCGAGCTTCCGGCGCACCAACTGGCATGAGGCCGTGGCCGAGGAATGCAAGGCCGTGCGCGAGCGGGTCGGCATCCTCGATCTCGGCGGCTTCACCAAGCTCATCGTCGAGGGTCCGGGGGCGGCCGCCTGGCTCGACGGCCTCATCTGCGGCAAGCTGCCGAAGCAGAACCGCATCACCCTTTCCTACATGCTGAACGAGAAGGGCGGCATTGTCTCCGAGTTCACCATCACGCGGCTCGGCGAGGAGCGCTTCTATCTCATCAGCGCCGCGGCGGCAGAATGGCACGATCTCGACTGGCTGGAGCGCCACAAGCCGGCCGACGGGTCGATCCGCATCGCCAAACTCTCGGCGCGGCTCGCCTCCCTCATCATCGCCGGCCCCAAGGCGCGCGAGGTGCTGGGCCAGGTGACGGGGGCCGATCTCTCCAACAAGGCCTTCCCCTGGCTCTCGGCGCGGGAGATCGAGATCGGCTTCGCCCGCATGCTGGCGCTGCGCGTGAACTATGTCGGCGAGCTGGGCTGGGAGCTCCATGTGCCCATGGAGAATCTGGTGCCGGTCTATGAGGCGCTCTGGGCCGCCGGCGCCGAGCACGACATCCGCGATTTCGGCATGTATGCCATGGATTCGCTCCGGCTCGAGAAGTGCTATCGCGGCTGGAAGAGCGACATGACCCATGAATACACCCCGCTGATGGCGAGCCTCGACCGCTTCGTCGATTTTCAGAAGCCGGGCTTCAAGGGCATGGCGGCGCTGGCCGAGGAATCCCGCCGCGGCCCCAAGGAGCGTCTGGTGCCGCTGCTGCTGGAGGAGGCGGGCGATGCCGATGCGCCCTCCTGCGCCACGGTCTGGCAGAACGGCAGCCGCGTCGGCCTCGTCACCACCGCCGGCTATGGCCATGCCATCGGCCGCAGCATCGCGCTCGCCTATGTGCGCAGCGACCTCGCCAGGCCCGAGACGCGGCTGGAGATCGAGATCCTCGGCGAGCGCCGCGCCGCGGTGGTTGCAGCCGAGCCCGTCTACGATCCAGAGAACGCGCGGCTCAGGATGTAGGTGGCAGCAGAGCCCTGCAACTCACCCCCACCCCGACCCGCCCCCCGATTCTGGACCGACCCTTGGGGGGCGGGGGAAGAGGTGAAGCGCCGGCGGCCTAGCGCCCCCTCCCCCTTGCGGGGGAGGGTCGGGGTGGGGAGTAAAAGCGAAGAAAGCAGACAACGATGTCTCACCGTCCCAATATCCTCTTCGTCATGGCCGACCAGATGGCGCCGGGCTTTCTGCCGGTCCATGGCCATCCCGTCGTCAAGGCGCCGCATCTGGAGGCGCTGGCGGATCGGGGCACGGTCTTCGATTCCGCCTATTGCGCGAGCCCGCTCTGCGCGCCCTCGCGCTTTGCCATGATGGCGGGGCGCCGGCCCTCTGGGATCGGCGCCTATGACAACGCCGCGGAATTCGCCGCCGACATCCCGACCTTCGCCCATTACCTGCGCCAGAGCGGCTATCGCACCGCGCTCTCCGGAAAGATGCATTTCTGCGGGCCGGATCAGCTGCACGGCTTCGAGGAGCGGCTGACCACCGATATCTATCCCGCCGATTTCGGCTGGACGCCGGACTGGGAGCATCCGCAGATGCGGCCGAGCTGGTATCACAACATGCTCTCGGTGACGCAGGCCGGGCCATGCCAGCGCTCCAACCAGCTCGATTTCGACGAGGAGGTGGTCTATGCCGCCCGGCGCTGGCTCTTCGATGCCGCGCGCGGCACCGACGATCGGCCCTTCTGCCTCGTCGTCTCCATGACCCACCCGCACGATCCCTATGCGATCCTGCCGGACTACTGGAACCGCTACCGGGCGGACGAGATCGATCTGCCGAAGCTCGCCACCTCGCCCGATCCCGCGGATCCGCATTGGAGGCGGCTACGCCATGTCTCGGACATGGAAAGCTGCGAGATCACCGAGGCCCATATCCGCGCCGCACGCCGCGCCTATTACGGGGCCATCTCCTATGTCGACGATCAGCTCGGCAGCCTGGTGCAAACGCTGAAGGCGGCGGGACTCGAAGGCGAGACCATCCTCCTCTTCACCGCCGATCACGGCGACATGCTGGGCGAGCGCGGGCTCTGGTACAAGATGACCTGGCATGAGAATGCCGCCCGCGTCCCGCTGATCGTCTCATTCCCCGGCGATGCGAAGCCGCGGCGGGTGGCGCAGTCGGTCTCGACCGTCGATTTGCTGCCGACGCTGGCCGAGATCGCCGGCGACGGCCAGGCCGCCGATTATGCCGCGCCGGTGGACGGCCGGAGCCTGCTGGCGCATATCGGCGGCACGGGCGGGCATGACGAGGTGCTGGGCGAGTATTTCGGCGAGGGCGCCGTCGCGCCGCTCCTGA
>DATBBO010000007.1:0-4912 GCA_036270995.1 Dongiaceae bacterium
AACCGATCGCAGTCACGTCCGCTTCCCCTTCCCTCCTTGGGGGGCAGGACCGGGGCGGGCGGCCGGCTCCGGCGCGCCCTTGGCCGGGGCAGCCTCGGATCCGGCTTTTCTTCGCCGCTGCCGGTAGGTCGCAAGCTCCGCGACGATGCCGTGGAGGGTGCGGATCTCCTGATGTGTCAGCCCCGTGCGCTGGAACAGGTTGCGGATATTGCGCACCATGCTGGGGCGCTTCTCTACATTGCGCAGGAAGCCGCAATCGTCGAGCTCCTTCTCCAGATGGGCGAAGAAGTTGAGAAGCTCGGCTTTCTCCGCCGGCCGCGTCTCGTTGGTCACCAGCTCGCTGGCCGGCGTCCTGTCCGCCGCCTGGAACCATTCATAGCCCAGCAGGAGTACGGCCTGGCCGAGATTGAGAGAGGCGAAACCGGGATTGAGCGGCACCGAGATGACGGCGTCGGCGAGCGCAATATGGTCGTTCACCAGCCCCATGCGCTCCGGCCCGAAGAGAACGCCGACCGCCTCGCCGCCCGCGATCCTCCTGCGCATCTCCGAAGCGGCCCGTCGCGGGGTCACCACCCGCTTGATCATGCCGCGATGGCGCGCTGTGGTGGCATAGACGCGCTCGAGATCGGCGATTGCCCCTTCCGGCGTCTCGAAGAGCCGGGCCGCGGCGATGACGGAATCGGCCCCCGAGGCCGCCGCCACGGCCTTCTCGTTCGGCCAGCCATCCCTGGGCTTCACCAGCCGCAGGTCGGTGAGGCCGCAATTCAGCATCGCGCGCGCCGCTGCACCGATATTCTCGCCGAGCTGGGGCTCCACCAGGATGATCGCCGGCCCCTTCCCCGCCGCCCCCCGCTTACGATCGGTGCCGGCCATCAGGCTTCCGGCTCCCCTCTTTCGCGGGAATGACGACTGAAAAGAGCGGCCAGGCCCCATCCGGGTCGAGACAACACGACTCTAAGCCGGCGTAGGCGCGGCGCCGGCGCGGAAGAGCTTCCAGGTGATGGCGTCGTGGAGCGCGTTGAAGGAGGCGTCGATGATGTTGGTGGAGACGCCGACGGTGGTCCAGCGCTCGCCTTCGCGATCCGCGCTTTCGATCATCACCCGGGTCACCGCCTCGGTGCCGTCGTTGGGGGTCAGGATGCGGACCTTGAAATCGACCAGCCGCATATCCTCCAGCGCCGGGTAGAAGGGCAGCAGTGCTTTGCGCAGCGCCGTATCCAGGGCATTCACCGGGCCGTTGCCGGTCGCGACCGTCATCAGCCGGTCCTCGCCGACCTCCACTGTGATGGTGGCCTCGGATTCGGTGACGAGCTCGCCGCGGGCGTTCCAGCGCCGGTCGTCCATGACCCGGAAGCGGGCGAGGCGGAAGAACTCCGGCACGCTGCCCAGCGCCCGGCGCGCCAGCAGCTCGAAGCTCGCCTCGGCGCCGTCATAGGCATAGCCGTCATATTCCCGCGACTTCACCGTCTCCACCAGGGTCGCGATCTTGGGATCGTCGGCCTCGACCTCGAGGCCGATATCGCGGAAGCGGGCCAGGATATTGGCCCGCCCCGACTGGTCGGAGACCACGACATGGCGCCGGTTGCCCACCAGCGCCGGCTCGACATGCTCATAGGTCCGCGGATCCTTCTCCACCGCGGAGACATGCAGGCCGCCCTTATGGGCGAAGGCGGATTCGCCGACATAGGCGGCGCTGCGCAGCGGGGCGCGGTTGAGGCGCTCGTCGAGCAGGCGCGAGAGCTTGGTCAGCTGGGTCAGCTTCTCCGCCGATATGCCGGTCTTGAAATCGGTCTTGAGCGCTAGCGTGGCGATCAGGGAGACGAGATTGGCGTTGCCGCAGCGCTCGCCCAGGCCGTTCAGCGTGCCCTGGAGCTGGCGCGCGCCGGCACGCAGCGCCGCCAGGCTGTTGGCGACCGCGTTCTCCGTGTCGTTATGGGTATGGATGCCGATCCGGCTGCCGGGGATCTTCGCCGTCACCTCGCCCACGATGCGCTCCACCTCATGGGGCAGCGTGCCGCCATTGGTGTCGCAGAGCACGAGCCAGCGCGCCCCCGCCCGCTCGGCGGCCTTCAGGCAATCGAAGGCATAGGCGGGGTTGGCCTTGTAGCCGTCGAAGAAATGCTCGGCATCGAACATGGTCTCGGCGCCGCGGGCGACGGCGACCGCCACGCTCTCCTCGATCATCGCGATGTTCTCGCTGCGCTCCACGCCGAGCGCTACGTCGACATGGAAGTCCCAGCTCTTTCCGACCATGCAGACGGCGGGCGTTCGCGGCCCGAGCAGGGCTGCGAGGCCGGGATCATTGGCGGCGCTGCGCCCCGGCCGGCGCGTCATGCCGAAGGCGACGAGCCGGGCGCTCTTCAGCGCCGGCGGCTGGGCGAAGAAGGCGTCGTCGGTGGGATTGGCACCCGGCCAGCCCCCCTCGATATAGTCGACGCCGAGGCGGTCGAGGGCCTGGGCGATGGCGATCTTGTCCCCCACGCCGAAATCGACGCCCTGGGTCTGGGCGCCGTCCCGGAGCGTGGTATCGAAGATATGGACGCGCTTGTCCTCGGCCGACATGCCGGGCTTCCTACTTGGCTCCCGCCGGCCCGTCAATCTCCGGGCTTACTGGCACTCTGAGAGTTGCCAGCCCCCGCTCCCCACCGTCATCCCGGCGAAAGCCGGGATCCGGGGCTGCAAGAGCTCGCTTGTTGCCCTGGACCCCTCCCCGGACTTGATCCGGGGATTTCGCCGGGGTGACGAGAAAGAAGCTGAGCGGAGAGCTTCCTTGCAATCGCCTTGCTTGCGCTTGCTCGCAGCCCGGGCCGGTTAACCCGATCTTCAAGAACCGCGGGTCATGCTCGCTGTCGAAATGCCGGGACGGTCTTGTACCCGGCAGCAATCAGAAAAGCCCCGGGGGGACTCCATGAGCATCCATAAATCATGCCGGCATGAGGCCGGGCATCCGGTGTGCTGCATCCTGCCGCCGCATATCCTGGTGCATCTCGCCAAGAACGGGTCCGAGCGGCAGAAGAATGCAGCTCTGCACAACCTGCATGTGACCGGACAATTCCGCGGCCAGCGCCAGGTGATGCTGGCGGTCTGGGGCGCCATACCGACCGGCACCGAGCGGCGCACCATCTACGATGCCGGGACGGCGGAGGAGCTTCCCGGCAAGCTGGTCCGCGGCGAAGGCGACCCGGCCAGCAAGGATGTCTGCGTCAACGAGGCCTATGACGGATCCGGCGCGACCTATGACTTCTACAGCAAGGTGTTCAAGCGCAACTCCGTCGACGACCGGGGCCTGCGCCTGGATTCGACCGTCCATTACGGCGTCAAATACGACAACGCCTTCTGGAACGGCCAGCAAATGATCTATGGCGACGGCGATGGCGAGCTCTTCAACCGCTTCACCATCAGCCTCGACGTGATCGGCCATGAGCTCACCCATGGCGTGACGCAATACGAGGCGAGCCTCGAATACCACGACGAGCCGGGCGCCCTGAACGAATCCATGTCGGATGTCTTCGGCTCGATGGTCAAGCAATATGCCAAGAAGCAGAAGGTGAAAGATGCCGATTGGCTGATCGGCGCGGGACTGCTCGCCGAGGGAGTTAAGGGGGTTGCGCTGCGCTCCATGAAGGCGCCAGGCACGGCCTATGACGATCCGAAGCTGGGCCATGATCCGCAGCCGGACAACATGAAGGGCTACGTCAAGGGGCCGGAGGACAATGGCGGGGTGCATGTCAATTCCGGCATTCCCAATAGAGCGTTCTATCTCGCAGCCATGGCGCTCTCCCCCGGCGGCTATGCCTGGGACAAGGCGGGCCCGATCTGGTATGAGGTGCTGTGCAACCGGCTCCGCCCGGATTCCGGCTTCGCCGATTGCGCCAAGCTCACCATCCAGGTCGCCAAGGACATGTACGGCGCCGATGCCAGGAGCGCCGTCCAGAAGGCCTGGAAGACCGTCGGGCTCTGAGGGCCGCCTGCTGCCGCTGGCGGCGGGCCGGCTCGCCGCAGGGAGGCTCCATGGCGGATGTGCATCGCGTGCGGGTGACCCAGAGCGGGGGCTTCGCCGGGCTCACCCGGCGCTATGAGGTCGAGGCCGCCAAACTCGATCCCGCCCAGTCGCGCCGGCTCGACGAGCTGGTGGCCGCTCTTCCCGGCTCGCCCGCCGGAGGCACCCAGCAGAAAAGCCAGGCCGATCGCTTCCAGTACGACCTCGAGGTCGAGACCAAGGCCGGCGCGCGTCAATGGCGCGTTCCGGAAGCAGCCGCCTCGCCCGAGCACAAGGCCCTGATCGACTGGATCAAGGCGACCGCGAAGCCGGGCTGAGCGGCGCAGATCTTCCTGACCTTCACCCCGGCGAAGGTCCGGGGCGACCGGCAGCACTTGCACTCCTGGATCCTTCCTCGCGGACAATCACCTGTCCGGGACCATGCTAAGTTTGGGTTTCGGAAAGGCGATCCCGCCCCAGGCACTGCAGGAGCAACACCAAAATGCCAGTCATCGACGTGCACACGCATATGTTCACGGACAAATTCATGGCGCTGCTGAAAGCCAAGGGCGGAATCTACAATCTGCAAACGCGGCCCGACGGGCAGCTGGAGATCTTTCGCCACGACACCCCCGTCGCACTTCCACAGCGCGGCCATTTCGACTACGAGCTGCGCCTGCGCGACATGGATGCCGGGCATATCGACATGGCGATCGTCTCGCTGACCTGCCCGAACGTCTATTGGGGAAGCGAGGATGTCAGTTGCGAGGCCGCGCGCGAATCCAACGACAGCATGGCGGCCGCCCAGAAGCGCTGGCCCGACCGCATCCGCTGGCTCACCTCCTTGCCCTGGGAATATCCGCCGCGGGCCGTCGAGGAGCTGAAGCGGAGCTGCGATGCCGGTGCGGTCGGGGTCATGGTCCTCGCCAACAT
>DATBBO010000008.1:0-2117 GCA_036270995.1 Dongiaceae bacterium
GTCCCCGGGGACCGCTCCATGCGCCCGCCTATCCAGCGGTAGACCCGCAGGTTATATCTTCCCGATATGCGTCTATTCAGGCATCACAGCGAGATCCCGGTCGAAGCGCGCGGCGACGTCGTGGCGCTGGGCAATTTCGACGGGCTGCATCTCGGCCATCAGAAGGTGATCGGCGAGGCGCTGCGCCTGGCGGGCGAGCTCGACGCCCCCTGCGGCGTGCTCACCTTCGAGCCGCATCCCAGGGCCTATTTCCAGCCGGACAAGCCGGCCTTCCGCCTGACGCCCTTCCGCATCAAGCTGCGCCAGCTCGACGCCATCGGCGTCGATTATCTGTATCTCCTCAGCTTCGACCGGGCGATGGCGGAGCGCAGCCCCGAATCCTTCATCGTCGAGGTGCTGGGCCAGGGGCTCGAGCCGATCCATCTCGTGGTTGGCTATGATTTCGTCTTCGGCAAGGGCCGCAGCGGAAATGCCGCCATGCTGGGCGATCTCGGCCGCGCCGCCGGCTTCGGCGTCACCTCGGTTCCCGCCGCCGTCGATGCCGAGGGGGTGGCCTATTCCTCGACCAAGGTTCGCGAGCGGCTGGCCGCCGGCGACCCTCTGGGCGCGGCCCAGGTCCTCGGCCGGCCCTGGGAGATCGAGGGCCGGGTCGAGAGCGGCGACAAGCGCGGCCGGCTCCTCGGCTTTCCCACCGCCAATGTCGCGATGTCCGGCTATCTCCAGCCGGCGCTGGGCGTCTATGCGGTCAAGGCCGGCATCGACGAGGGGCGGGGCACCCGCTGGCTGGACGGCGTCGCCAATCTGGGCCGCCGGCCCACCGTCGGCGGCACGCGGGTCCAGCTCGAGACCCATCTCTTCGATTTCGCCGGCGATCTCTACGGGCGCCACCTCCGGGTGGCGCTGATCGATTTCATCCGGCCCGAGCGCAAGTTCGACGGGCTGGAGGCTCTCAAGGCCCAGATCGCCGCCGACAGCGCCGAGGCGCGGGCGCGGCTCGCCGCCTATCAGGGCCCGCCGCCCGCCCATGTGCCCCCGCGCCTCCGGCCCCGGCGGGTCGACAGACCCGCCGCGAGCGTCTATGAGAGCGCGCTCAAGCCGCAACGGAAGTGACTGCGAGACGATGACGCCTGACACCAAGGCGACGGATTACAAGGCGACGGTCTTCCTGCCGCGCACCGATTTCGCGATGCGCGCCAACCTGTCCGAGCGCGAGCCGCAGATCCTGAAGCGCTGGGAGGAGATGGGGCTCTACGCCAAGATCCGCGCCAGCGCCAAGGGCCGGCCGAAATTCGTGCTTCATGACGGGCCGCCCTATGCCAATGGCGCGATCCATATCGGCCATGCCCTCAACAAGATCCTGAAGGACGTCGTCAACCGCTCGCAGCAGATGCTGGGCAAGGACGCCCATTACGTGCCGGGCTGGGACTGCCACGGCCTGCCCATCGAGTGGAAGATCGAGGAGCAGTATCGCGAGAAGGGCAAGGACAAGGACTCCGTGCCCATCATCGAGTTCCGCAAGGAATGCCGCGATTTCGCCAGCCATTGGGTGGGGGTCCAGAGCGAAGAATTCCGCCGGCTCGGCGTCGAGGGCGATTGGGCCCATCCCTATACCACCATGACCTTCGGGGCCGAGGCGCAGATCCTGCGCGAGATCGGCAAGTTCCTGATGAACGGCGGCCTCTTCCGCGGCTCCAAGCCGGTGCTCTGGTCGGTGGTGGAGAAGACCGCGCTCGCCGAGGCGGAGGTCGAGTATCACGACCATGTCTCGAACACGATCTATGTCGCCTTCCCCGTGCGGAACTCGGCGGATCCGATCTTCGGCGGTGCGTCGGCGGCGATCTGGACGACGACACCCTGGACCATTCCCGGCAACCGCGCCATCGCCTATGGCGAGGCGATCGATTACGTCCTGCTCCAGGTCGATGCGGTGGCCGAGGGAAGCAAGCTCGCGCCGGGCGCCAAGCTGATCCTGGCCAAGGAGCTGCTCGGCGCGTTCGCTGCGGCGACCGGCATCACGGAATCCAGCATCCTCTGGTCGGGACCGGGCGGCCGCCTCGCCGGCATCGTCTGCCACCATCCGCTCGCCGGCCGCGGCTATGACTTCCCGGTGCCGCTGC
>DATBBO010000009.1:0-2414 GCA_036270995.1 Dongiaceae bacterium
CGGATCACGCCGCTGAGGCCGCCGGCAGAGATCCCCGCCGCTTCCAGCATCGCCGCCATGGAGCGTTCGAGCCGGCCGAGACCGCAGATCACGGCCAGGGGATCGCGAGCCGAATCCTCGCCGATGCGCTCCAGCCCCGCCTTATGGGGTTCGAGCTTGTCCAGCCGGCGCATCAGCACGTCGAAAAGCCGGTCCTTGGCGGAGCCCTCAGGCGCTTCGGTTTCCGCCAGCACGGCCCGGTCGATGCGGCGCAAATAGGCACCGAGAATGGCCTGCTTCGAGGAGTAGAGCCCGTAGAGATCCGCGAGCGACATCTCGGCGGCCTGGGCGATATCGATCAGCGCCAGGTCCCGCCATCCCCTCTCCGCCGCTAGCCTGAGCGCGACCTCGATGGCATGAGCCGCCGGATCATGGTCCTGCGGGCCATCCGGGGGCGTCCCGGCTGCAGAGTCGGGTTCATTGGCCATGGCCGCTTCCTCCCGATGCTGTGGCGCCTTCTCGTAAGATAAGCGATTGACCTCGTGATTTTAAGCCGGACCGCCGGACCGGCGCCTAGGTCCCTTGGGCGATGGATCCTTGGGCGATGCGGGCAACGCGTCCGCCGGTAAGCTGGATCAACTCCTCCGGGGTCAAACGGAAGACGGCGAAGGGCGTTCCCGCCGCGGCCCAGATCGTTTCATAGCCGAGCAGGTCCTCATCGATGATGGTGACCGGCTTGGCCGCATGTCCGACCGGGGCCACGCCGCCGATGGCATAGCCGGTCTTGTCGCGGACGAAATCGGCATCCGCCTTGCCGATCTTCTCTCCCAGCAAGGCCGCCAGCGCCTTCTCATCGACCCTGTTGGCCCCGCTCGCCATGACCAGCACCGGCCGGTCCGAGACCTTGGCGCGGAAGACCAGGGATTTGGCGATCTGGGCCACATCGCAGCCGATCTGGGCCGCGGCCTCGGCGGAACTGCGGGTCGTCTCGGCGAACTCGACGACCTCGGCCTCCAGCCCCATCTCCTTGAGGAGCGCCTGCACACGCGCTGCTGCCGGCCGCAAGCTCGCCATGCTAACCCGCCAGCTCCCGGGACCGCCGAGTCGCAGCGGCGATGGCCCGGTCGAAGAGCGGCTGGATTCCATCCTCCGCCATCAGGATATTGAGCGCCTCCAGGGTCGTGCCCCTGGGGCTGGTCACGTTGCGACGGAGCTGCTCGGCGGGCTCCGGCGAGAGGCGGGCGAGCTCGCCCGCCCCCGAGACGGTGACCCGCGCCAGGCGCAGCGCCAGATCGGCGGGCAGGCCCGCCTTGCGTCCCGCTTCCGCCAAAGTCTCGATCAGGAGGAAGACATAGGCCGGCCCGCCGCCGGAAAGCGCCGTCACCGGATCGATCAGCCCCTCCTCCTCCACCCAGGCGACCTCGCCGCAGGCGGCGAGCAGAGTATCGGCCAGGCCGCGTTGGGCTGCTGTTACCGGGCTGCTCGCCACCGCCACGCTGATCCCCCGCCCTATGGCCGCGGGGGTGTTGGGCATCGCCCGGACGATGGCGGTCCCCTCCCCCAAATAACGCCGAAAATAGGCGATGGTCTTGCCCGCGGCGATGGAGAGGAAGAGCGTTTCGGGCCGTGCGAATCGGGCGTAGGCGCCGATGGCCCCCTCCATCATCTGCGGCTTCACCGCCAGCACCACGACATCGGGCTGGAAATCGGGAGGGATGGCCTCTGCCCCCGGCTCGACACGGACGCCTTGGCGAGTGAGGTCCTCGATCTCTGCGGGATTGGGCTCGATCACCAGGCTGCGCCCAGGCGCCAGCCCGCGGCCTAGCCATCCGCGGAGCATGGCCCCGCCCATCTTTCCGCAGCCGACGAGAAGCAGCCGCGTCGGCGCCAGATCAGCCACGACGGCGGAACCCGGGTTTCGCCGCCTTAGGCTTCGCCAACCGTCTCGAGCATGGCGGCTTCCACCGCCTGCTCCGGCGTTTTCCCGCCCCAGAGCACGAACTGGAAGGCAGGGTAGAAGCGCTCGCATTCGGTGACCGCGATATCCACCAGATCCTCGAGCTGCTCTACGGCGATGCCGCCGAGGCCACGCAATAGGATCGTATGGCGGAACATTGGCACCGGCTCGTCGACGCAAAGGTCGAAATGGCCGAGCCAGAGCTTCTCGTTCACCACCCCCAGCAGCTCCAGGAACGAGGCGCGCCGATGCACCGGCACCCGGAGATCGACGATGCAGGAGAAGGAGATGGCGCTCAGATCCTCCTGCCAGACGAAGTAGAGGCGATAGTCGCACCACCGCCCGGTAAGCTCGACCACCATTTCCTCGGCCGAGTTGCGGTCGAAGCGCCACTCATTGGCGTCGACAAGCTCTTCCAGGACATCAATGGGATTGCCGCGATTTTCGGATGTATCGACCGTGAGACCGGCCATTGACT
>DATBBO010000010.1:0-1596 GCA_036270995.1 Dongiaceae bacterium
CCACCGCGCCGTGGCCGCGACATGGCGGACGAAGCGCTGCCCGGCGAAGCGGCGCTCCGGCAGCAGATGGGGCGTGGGCAGCGGCATCACATGATCGGCGATGGTCTCGTGAACGGCGGGGCAGCCGATCTCGATCACCTCGAGGCCGGGCGAGGCCTCCAGCACGCGGTGGCGGATCTCCGGCGGCTGCAGCACGCAATCGCCGGCCTGGAGCAGGAAGGGCTCGCCCTGATCCTCATAGACCAGGCGCGTCCAGCCCTTGCGGCAATAGATCATCTGGAAGCGGATCTTGTGGAAATCGACATAGTCCGGGACCGGCCCGCCTTCAGGGATGCGGATATGCGAGGCGACGAAGCGCCCGCCGAGACGGCTCGGGATCAGATCGCGATATTGCATGCCGGCGCGTCCCTCACCCCAGGCCTCCGCGCCGGCAATGCGGGTGAGCACGAATTCCTGGCGGCCCTCCGGCAAGGTCATGGGGGTGTGGGCGTCGACCAGCTCGATCCTGGTCCCGCCCGGGGCGATCATCTCGCTCGGCGTCCCGGCGGGCAGTGCTGCTCGGTCGCAAAGCAGCCGCAGCACCAGGGGCTTCCCGGTTTCGCTGCCCGGCGCCGCTTCGAGACGCAGGGTGACGCCATGACCGGAGATGACGGCCAGCGACGGTGAATCCGCCGGCAGGATCAGATTGACCTTGAACCCCAGCTCGGTGGTGAAGAAGCGCAGGCTGGCCGCCAGATCGGGACAAGGCAGCACGACCTGGGCAAGGCGAATGTAATCGGTGATTGTCATGGGATGGCGGCCAAATCTTGCCTCGGTCCTGCCCGGCGGGCAAGGCTGGTACGGCGAGGCTCGTTGACTTCGGGCGCGCGAGCGATCATTTTCTCCCCATGGGGTCCCCCGCGACGACCTCGTGAGGCGCCAGCCTAAGGATCGCGTCCGCTCACCTCATTCCGGAGGAAGGACGCCCATGCCGTCTCCAACTGAAATCACCATCCCCCAGCTCTCCCGTCTCATCGGCCTGCCCTCGGCGCCGCGCATTGTGGATGTGCGCGACGACGAGGATTTCGAGGCCGATCCCCGAATGATCCCGGGCTCGCGGCGCCACGACTACCGGACCGTCGCATCCTGGGCGAAGGACTATGCCGGACATCCCGTCGTGGTCGTCTGCGAGAAAGGGCGGAAGCTGAGCCAGGGCGTGGCCGCCTGGCTACATCACGAAGGCATCGCCGGGGAATCCCTGGAAGGGGGAATCCTCGCTTGGCGCGAGGCGGGCCAGATCCTGCTCGATCCGGGCAAGCTGCCGCCCCGGGACGAGGCGGGCCGTACCCGCTGGGTCACCCGGGCGCGGCCGAAGATCGACCGCATCGCCTGCCCCTGGCTGATCCGCCGCTTCGTCGATCCCCATGCCGTCTTCCTTTTCGTGGCGCCCGCGGAAGTGTCGGCCGTGGCCGAGCGCTTCGCCGCCATCCCCTTCGATATCGAGGGGGTGTTCTGGAGTCATCGCGGCGAGCTCTGCAGCTTCGACACCATGCTCGGGGAGTTCGGCCTACTCACCCCGCCCTTGCAGCAGCTCGCCGTCATCGTCCGCGGCGCCGA
>DATBBO010000011.1:0-2440 GCA_036270995.1 Dongiaceae bacterium
CTGAAGGCCAAGGGCTATGACTTCGAGGGCCGCCACGACGTCTACCGGCCAGTGGCGGGATATCCCGGCGCCGCGGGCCGTGGCCATAGCTTCGCGCCGACCTTCTTCACCGCCGAGGACAGCGAAACCACCTTCATGGCCAACGAGATCCTGAAATGGCTCTCGGTGCGCCGGGCGAAGGACTGGTTTCTGCACGGCGTCTTCCTGCGGCCCCATCCGCCGGTGATCGCACCGGAGCCCTACAACGCCCTCTACGACCCAGCCCGGGTGCCGATGCCGCTAAGGGCGGCCTCGCCGGGCGCGGAGGGCGCACAGCATCCCTATCTTGCCTATGCGCTCAACAATCAGCGCGAGATCGGCCTCTATACCGAGCACCACCCGGCGGTGCTGCAGGACATCGACGAAGCTGAGCTTCGCCAGCTAAGGGCCACATATTACGGGATGATCACCCAGGTCGACGACCAGATCGGCCGGCTCCTCGCCCATCTCGAGGCGACCGGCGAGGACCGCCACACCCTGGTGATCTTCACCTGCGACCACGGCGAGATGCTGGGCGACCATTACATGTGGGGAAAGGAAGGCTATTTCGATCAGGCCTACCATATCCCCCTCCTCATCCGCGATCCGCGCGGGGCGGCGGATAGCGGCCGCGGCAGGGTGGTCGCCGCCTTCACCGAGGCCGTCGACCTGATGCCCACAATCCTGGAATGGCTCGGCATCGAGGTGCCGGCCCAATGTGACGGCCAGTCGCTGCTCCCCTTCCTGGAGGGGGAGGACCCGGCCGGATGGCGCCAGGAGGCGCATTGGGAATACGATTTCCGTGATCCGGTCCGCCGGCGGGTGGAGGGGGCCCTCGGGCTCGCCGATGAGCAATGCGGCATCGCCGTGCTCCGGGGCGAGCGCTACAAATACGTCCATTTCACGGCGCTGCCGCCGCTGCTCTTCGATCTCGAGGCGGATCCGGCGGAGCTCGTCAACCGCGCCGAAGATCCGGCCCTGCGGGAGGTGCGGCTGGCCTCAGCGGAGCGGATGCTGTCCTGGCGCATGAACCATGCCGAGCGCAGCCAGACCAGCCGCTTCATCACCGAGCGTGGCGTGATCGAGAACGGCGGCCCGCGACGCCTGGCGGGACAGGCAAGGGCGTAGTCGCCTGCGACGCCCGGCCCTATGATCGCCGCCATGGGGGAGTGGTCCGATCCGCCGCCGACCATCGTCGTGCCGGTCTTCAACGATTGGGCTGCGCTCCAGCCGCTGGTCGCGGGCATCGCCGCGGCAAGCAGCGGTGGCCGCCTCATGCGCCTGGTCATCGTCGATGACGGCTCCAGCGAGCCGGGACCGGATCTCGCGGCTCTGGCTGCCACAGGCGCCTCGGGCGAGATCCTCCGCCTCAACCGCAATCTCGGCCATCAGGGCGCGATTGCCGTCGGTCTTTGCCATGTGGTGGCAAGAGACGATGGTGGCGTCATCGCCATCATGGATGGCGATGGGGAGGACCGGCCGGAGGATCTTCCGCGCCTGCTCGCGGCTCTGGGCGGGAACCCTTCGGCCATCGCCGTCGCCGAGCGGGCGCGCCGCCAGGCGCCGCTGGGATTCCGCGTCTTCTATCGCATCTACAGCGTGATTTTCCGGCTGCTCACGGGGGCGCATCTCGGCTTTGGAAACTTCTGCGCCCTGGGGCCCGAAGCGGCGCGGCGCGTCACCCATATGTCGGAGCTGACGATCCACCTGGCCGCGACCCTGCTCAGCTCCCGGCTCCCCATCGAGCGCCTCTTCATGGACCGGGGAGCACGCTATGACGGGCGGAGCAAGATGAGCTTCGTGGCGCTCACGGGCCACGGGCTTCGTTCGATCGCCGTCTTCGGCGAGACGGTGCTGACCCGCATCGTCATCGCCGCGGTCTGGCTCGCCGGGCTGGGCGCGCTGACCCTGCTGATCGTCCTGCTGATGAAGCTTCTGGGCCTTGCCTCGCCGGGCTGGACGACCACGGTGGCCGGCGTCGTCCTCGGGCTCGTGGTCCAGACCGTGGTGGCGAGCCTGCTCGGACTCTTCGTCATCATGCGCGGCCGGCGCAGCGAGGCCCTCGATCCGGCGACGCTGGCAAGGGCCATGATCCGGCGGATCGAGCCATTCGGGCCCTCGGCCTAGCTCAGCGCCAGGGCGGCCGCCTGGCTTCGAGAAGCACCTCCTCGCGGGTGAGCCCGAGATCGCGGAGCTGATGGTCGCTGAGGGCCGCCAGTGCCCGCCGCTGGCGGCGGCGCTGCCCGCAGAGATGGAGCCAGCTTTTCAGCCGGGCAAGCCGGATCCTGGGCCACGGCGTGGCGCCGATCGCTGTCTGATTGCTCTGTTCCATGGACCCGAAGTGGGGTCGCGGATCCCCGCTATCACGGCCGATCGCTTCGGTCCCGCCCGAAGCGATTCCCCTCTTCCGGAGGCCGGCCGG
>DATBBO010000012.1:0-21334 GCA_036270995.1 Dongiaceae bacterium
CCTGGGAGCCGACATCGCCCAGGAAGATCCGGGCCGGATGCCAGTTCCAGTAGAGGAACCCCAGCGCCGTGCCCACCAGAGCCAAAGCGAGCTGGTCGAGATCACCGAACCCGCCGATCCAGAGCGCGACCACCGCAAGCCCGAAGCCGATGCTCGCCGCCTCGCTGCCGGCGATCCCGTCGATGCCGTCCATGAAATTGAACAGGTTGACGAACCAGAGCCAGGCCAGCGCGGCGAGGATGGCGTCGAAGGGCTGGGGCAGCAGCCCGCCGGTGAACTGCCCATCGGCGAAGGGCCGCATGCACCAGAGTCCGAAGGCGACGGCGGCGACCTGCACGAGGAGGCGCGGCCAGGGGGAGATGCCCCTGAGGTCGTCCCACCAGCCCATGGCGGCCAGGGCGAGCGCGCCCAGAAGCTGGGGCCAGAGCTGCGGCTCGATCAGGGCCCAGGCCGGCAGCAGCACCGCCAGCACGGCGATGCCGCCACCCCGTGGCGTCGGCGCCTTGTGGCTGCTGCGCTCATTGGGCCGATCCAGGATCTGGCGGCTCGCCAGCCAACGCTGGAGCTGCCAGGTCAGCCCCAGGCTGAGGGCGAGGCAGAGCAGGAAGATGAACGCCAGGCGCAGCGAGAACTCGAAGGGCGTCATGGCGCGCTTATAGCCGAAGCGGGCCCGCTTGGCATGCGGCTTTAGGATGGCTTTCGCGGGTCATCCTCTATAGGACTACGCCCTCCATTTGGCTCCGGAGAGAACGGATTGCTCGACCACATCATCACAATGCTCGCGGGTTTCATCATCGCCACGATCGCCGCAACGGGCCTTTTCGGCGTGGCGCTGATGATGGCGATCGAATCCGCCTGCATCCCGCTTCCTTCCGAGATCATCATGCCCTTTGCGGGCTATCTCGCCTCCACCGGCCAATTCAGCCTGTGGGCCGCGGCGACGGCGGGCGCCATCGGCTGCAATATCGGCTCGGCGGTGGCCTATGCCGTCGGGCGTCATGGCGGGCGGCGGTTCGTCGAGCGCTGGGGCGGCTATTTCCTGGTGACCCACCGCGATCTCGAAGCGGCCGACCGCTTCTTCGCCCGCTTCGGCAGCGCTGCGGTCTTCATCGCCCGGTTGCTGCCGGTGGTACGGACCTTCATCGCGCTGCCCGCCGGCATCTCCGGCATGCCGCAGGTCAAATTCCACATCTATACCTTTCTCGGCTCCTGGCCGTGGTGCTTCGCCCTCGCCTATGCCGGCTATCATCTGGGCAAGGCCTGGGAGAGCAATCCGGAGCTGCGCGCCTTCATGCATCGCTTCGATGCGCTGATCATCGCACTGATCCTGGTGGGCCTGGTCTGGTATGTCTGGCGTCATTGGCGCCATCGGGTCAGGCCGGGGGAAAAGCCCACGCCGGAATAGTTCTCCGGCCCTTGCAATGCGGCCGTGGCTCCCTATCGTCTAAGGGGCCATGCCGCAGGCCGCCCCGCCTCTTTTGCCCCCGAGCCGCGAGGAGATCGAGCGCCTTGCCGGCGAGGCCTTTCTCACCATCCCTCGGGCGCTCCGCCGCCACGTCGCCAATGTGGTCTTCTGCGTCGAGGATTTTCCCGACGCGGAGGTGGAGCAGGAGATGGAGCTCGAATCGCCCTTCGACCTGCTCGGCCTCTACCGCGGCGTCTCGCTGCCGCGGCGCGGGGCCAACATGACCCGGCGCAGCAATGACATGATCTATCTCTATCGCCGGCCGCTGATCGACTACTGGGCGGAGACCGGCGAGCCCCTCGGCGATATCATCCGCCATGTGGTGATCCATGAGATCGGTCACCATTTCGGCTTCAGCGACGAGGATATGGAGCGCATCGAAGGGGAGACCGGATAGGTCTTTCGCCCGGAGCCGCGCGGAGGTCACTGAAGACACATGCCGGAACTGCCACTCTTGCCCCCGACCGCCGCGGAGATCGAGCGCCTTGCCGGCGAGGCCTTTCTCACCATTCCCCAGGCGCTCCGCCGGCATGTCGCCAATGTCGTCTTTCGCATCGAGGTTTCCCGATGCCGCGGTCCAGCGGAAGTTCAACGCCAAATCGCCCTTCAGCCTGCTCGGCCTCTATCGCGGCATCCCACTGTCGCGGGACAGCGTCAATATTGTCCGAAGCATCCACGATATGATCTTCCTCTATCGCCGGCCGCTGCTTGCCTATTGGTGCATGACCGGCCTTCCGCTCTTCGACATCGTGCGCCATGTGGTGATCCACGAGGTCGGCCACCATTTCGGCTTCAGCGACGAAGACATGGAGCGCATCGAGGCAGAGGCGTAGGCCGACAACCCCTAAGCAGGCCCCGATGGTTGCCCTGGACCCCCGCTTCCGCGGGGGTGACGAATGAAGGAGGCGCTTTCCCGAAACTGACTACATCAACCGCCGCACGCGCTCTCTCAGATCCGGCACCAGCTCCCTGTCGAACCAGGGATTGCGGCGCAGCCAGGCCGTGTTGCGCCAGCTCGGATGGGGCAGCGGGATGTGGCGCGGCAGGTAATCGCGCCAGGCGGCGACGGTCTCGCCCATGCCGGATTTGCGCTGCGCCTTGAGATGGAAGCCGTGGGCATAGCTTCCCACCAGCAGGATCAGCTCGATCTGCGGCATCAGCTCGACAAAGCGCGTCTGCCAACGAGGCGCGCATTCCCGGCGCGGCGGAAGGTCGCCGCCATGCTTGTCCACGCCCGGATAGCACAGGCCGATCGGCACGATGGCGATCCGCGCCATGTCGTAGAAGCTCTCGCGGTCGAGGGCGAGCCAGTCGCGCAGGCGGTCGCCGCTGGCATCGTTCCAGGGAATGCCCGTCTCATGCACCTTCGTGCCCGGCGCCTGGCCGACGATCAGGAGCCGTGCGGTTGTCGAGACGCGGAAGACCGGACGCGGCCCCAGAGGAAGTTGGGCCTCGCAGATCCGGCAGGCCCGCGCCTCTGCCGCGAGACGCTCAAGCTTCAGGCGGGGTGAGCGCATGCTGGGCCAGAAGACACTCCACGAGCGCCGGCACTGTCTCGCTCGCCGGCCCATAGATCGCCTCGGCGAAATGCGAGGCGACGGCCGAAGGCGCGAGGTTGAGCTCGATGCTATGCCCGGGCACGAGATCGACGAAGCCTGCCGCCGGATAGACCGAGCCGGAGGTGCCGATGGCGATGAAAAGCCGGCAGCGCCGCAGCGCGTCGATGATCTCGGGCAGATGCAGCGGACGCTCGTTGAACCAGACCACGGCGCTGCGCAGCCGGCCCGCCTCGCCGCAGGCGGGGCAGGGGGTTTCGACGGTGATGTCCTCGCGCCAGGCATGATGCGCCGCACAGGCGAGGCAGCGGGCCTTCAGAAGCTCGCCATGCATGTGGATCACCCGCGGCGAGCCGGCGCGCTCATGGAGATTGTCCACATTCTGGGTCACCAGCATGGCATCGGGCAGCGCCTGCTGGAGGCGCGCCAGAGCGAGATGGGCCGCATGGGGCGCCACCTCGCCGGAGATCAGCTTGCGGCGCCGGGAATTGTAATAGGCATGGACCCGCACGGGATCGCGGGCGAAGGCCTCCGGGGTTGCGACCTCGTCGATGGGCACCGAAGTCCAGGTGCCGTCGGCATCGCGATAGGTGTTGAGCCCGGATTCCTTCGAGATGCCGGCCCCCGTCAGAATGACGATCATGCCCGGCTCATCTCGCGGCTCAGCTCATAGCTGCGCTCGGGCGTATAGATGGCGGCATTGTGGCTGAGAAAGCTCGAGAACAGCGTGAAATGCGTGACATCGAAAGGCTGGCTGCGGAAGAGATTGTGCTGCACCAGGAACTCGCCGAGCTTCGGCACCAGCTCGCCCTTGCTGCGGGCCAGAGTCACATGGGGCTGGAACTTCTGGCCCTGGGGCTCGACCCCGGCCCGCACCACCGCCGATTCGATCTTGTCGCGCAGATGCGTCAGCGCCGGCTGCTTCTCCACCCCGGCCCAGATGCTGCGCAGCTTGGAGCCGCTGCCGAAATGCCCGACCCCGGCGAGGCCCAGGGTGAAGCGCGGGGCGCGGATCCCGGCCAGCGAGGCGTCGATGTCGTGGAACTCGGCGCCATCCACCTCGCCGATGAAGCGCAGCGTCAAATGGAGATTCTCCGGCGGAACCCAGCGCGCGCCAGGCAAGCCGCCGCAGAGCAGGCGCAATTGCCAGCGCACGGTTTCGGGCAAAGCGAGGGCGACGAACAGGCGCATTACCGGGGGCCCTCACGAAACTCCAGCGATTCTAACAGCTTCGATCATGGACAGGGATAGGTATATCGGGCGTGGATGGCCTCGATCTCCTTGAGGATCGGCTCGGGCAGTTTCACTGTCGCCGCCGCGATATCCGCCTCGAGCTGGACCATGGTGGTCGCGCCGATGATGCAGGCGGTCACGAAGGGCCGGGAGATCACGAAGGCCAGCGCCATCTGGGCGGGTTCGAGGCCCTGCTCCCGGGCCAGCTTGACATAGGCCGCCGCTGCCGCCTCGGCATTGGGGGTGCGGAAATAGCGGGTGTAGCTGGGAAAAAGCGTGGCCCGCGCGCCGGCGGGGCGCTGGCCGCCCAGATATTTACCGCTGAGCACGCCCATGCCCAGGGAGGAGAAGGCAAGGAGCCCGCATTGCTCGCGGATCGCCACCTCCGAAAGCCCCACCTCGAAGCTGCGGTTGAGCAGGCTGTAGACGTTCTGAATGCTGGCCATGCGCGGCCCCTTGCCCTGATCGGCCAGGGCCAGATAGCGCATGGCGCCCCAGGCGCTCTCGTTGGAGAGCCCGACGGCGCGGATCTTGCCTTCCCGGACGAGATCGCCGAGGGCGGCCAGCGTCTCCTCGAAATCCGTTCCCAGCGGCGTCTCCTCCTGGAAGGCCAGAACGCCGAAATTGTTGAGCTCGCGCTCCGGCCAGTGGAGCTGGTAGAGGTCGACACAGTCGGTCTTGAGGCGCCGGAGGCTTCCCTCCAGCGCCGCGCGCAGATTGGCGCGATCGAAGCGGGATTCGCCGCCGCGGATCCAGGGCAGGGTCGCGTCCGGCCCGGCGGCCTTGGTCGCGAGGATCACCTTGTCGCGCTTTCCGTTCGCGGCGAACCAGCTCCCGATGATCTCCTCCGTTCGGCCATAGGTTTCGGCCCGGGTCGGCACGGAATACATCTCGGCCGTGTCCCAGAAATCGACGCCCTGCTCAAGGGCGTAATCCATCTGGCGATGGCCGTCGGCCTCGCTGTTCTGCTGGCCCCAGGTAATGGTTCCGAGGCAGACGGCGCTGACATGGATATCGGTGCGGCCCAGGCGGCGGCGCTGCATGAACACTACTCCATCGGCCGGGAGGGGACGGGAGGCTGGCGAAACGCGTGTAACGCGCCGATATAGCCGGGGATTGCCTCGAAGGGAACGGCGAAAGGGCGATATATGACGCCGAGATGGCCTCAGCTGCTGCCTTCGGCTTTGGCGATGACCTGGCGCAGCGAGGGAAGAAGACGCTTGACGATGATGGCGACGCCCTCGGCCGTCGGATGCAGCCCGTCGGGCTGGTTGAGAGCGGGATTGGCGGCCACCCCGTCAAGGAAGAAGGGATAGAGGACGACGCCATATTGACGCGCGAGATCGGGATAGATGGCGTTGAAAGCCGCACCGTAATCGGTCCCGAGATTGGGCGGTGCCAGCATGCCGGCGAGAAGCACGCCGCGATGCTGAGCCGCCAGCTTGGCGAGGATGGCACTGAGATTGCTCCGGGCCTGGGCCGGGTCGAGGCCGCGCAGCGCGTCATTGGCGCCAAGCTCCACGATCACCACCTTGGGATTCTCGGCCAGCGCCCAATCCAGGCGCGCGAGCCCGCCGGCGGTCGTGTCGCCGGAAACCCCTCCATCCTGGACCTCGGCATCGATTCCGGAATCTTTCAGGGCCTTCTGGAGCTGGGGCACGAAGCCCTGCCCCGGCGGCAGGCCGAAGCCTGCGGTCAGGCTATCCCCCAGCGCCAGGATCTTGACCGGTGCCGCTTCAACCGAAGCGACCTGGACCATCACCCCCAGCAACACTATCTGTGCCAGGCGAAAGACGCGTGAGAGAGGCGTAGACGCAGGCATGGCAACGGACTCCCGAGGCGATGGAACGATGATCCGATTGTCCGGCATCGCCTTGAAGCTGGCGAGCGCGGCAGGCGAGGTCAATATCCTGCGCGGTCTCGACCTCGAAGTCGCAACGGGGGAGAGCGTGGGCATCGTCGGCCCTTCGGGCTCCGGCAAATCCACCATGATGATGATCATCGCCGGCCTGGAGAGGCCCAGCGCCGGGCGCGTCGAGGTCGCTGGGGAGGATCTGACGGCGTTGGACGAGGATCGGCTCGCCCGCTTCCGCCGGGCCCGGATCGGCATCGTCTTCCAGGCCTTCCACCTGATCCCCACCATGACCGCGCTGGAGAACGTCGCAGTGCCCCTGGAATTCGCCGGCCGCGGCGATGCCTTCGAGCGTGCGCGCGACGCTCTCGCCGCGGTCGGCCTCGACCATCGCCTCGCCCACTACCCCGGCCAGCTCTCCGGCGGCGAGCAGCAGCGCGTGGCGCTGGCGCGCGCCTTCGTGGTCGAGCCGCTGCTGCTGCTGGCCGATGAGCCCACCGGAAATCTCGACGGCGAGACCGGGCGCCAGGTCATCGAGCTGATGTTCGAGCTTGCCGCCCGGCGCGGCACCACCCTGATGCTGATCACCCACGACCCGGCGCTCGCCGGGCGCTGCCGGCGGCTGGTGCGCCTCCTCGATGGCCGCGTCGTCGCAAGCTGAGGCCGCTGCCCGGCCCGGGCCGGCGCTTCGACTACCGCTGGCCTGGCGGCTGGCGGGGCGCGAGCTGCGCGGCGGCATCGCGGGATTCCGCCTGTTCCTTTTCTGTCTCGCCCTCGGCGCAGCCCTCATCGCCGGCGTCGGCTCCGTGGCGGAGGCGGTCCAGGCGGGTCTCGCGCGCGATGCCCGGGTGCTCCTCGGTGGGGATGTCGAGATCCGCCTTCTCTATCGCTCGGCGAGTCCCGAGCAGCAGCAGGCCTTCGCCGCGGCGGGCAGCGTCAGCGCGGTGGACACCCTGCGGGCCATGGCCCGGGCGGCCGGCGGAACCACGCGTCAGCTCGTCGAGGTCAAGGCGGTGGATAGCGCCTATCCCCTGGCGGGTGCGGCCCAGCTCTCGCCCGGGCAGCCGCTCGCGGCCGCGCTGGCGGAGCGCGACGGCGTCTGGGGCGCGGTCGCCGATCCCGAAGTGCTGGAACGCCTGGGGGTGAAGCTCGGCGCTCGCGTCATGGTGGGCAAGCTTTCCTATGAGCTGCGCGCCACCCTCGCCCGCGAGCCGGATCGCGGCGCCGGTGCCTTCCTGCTCGGTCCCCGCCTGATGGTCGCCGAGGCGAGCCTGGCGGAGACCGGGCTGATCCAGCCCGGCAGCCTGATCTATCACCAATATCGCATCGCTTTTCGCCCGGGTCTGGACGACAAGGCGTTTCTCGCCGATCTCCAGCAGCGCTTTCCCGATGCGGGTTGGCGCATCCGCGGGCTCGAGGATGCCTCGCCGGGGGTCAAGCGATTCGTCGATCGCACCGCGCTGTTCCTGACTCTGGTCGGGCTCTCGGCGCTGCTCATCGGCGGAGTCGGCGTCGGTAACGCGGTAAGGGCCTATCTCGAGAGCAAGACCTCCACCATCGCGATCATGAAATGCGTCGGCGCGCCGGCGAGCGCGATCTTCGCCCTTTATCTCTCGCTCATTCTGCTGCTGGCGCTGGGCGGGGTCGTCATCGGCCTTGCCCTCGGCGCGCTCGCGCCTTTCGCCGCCGCGGGACCGCTTGCCGCCAATTTCGATCTCGATCTCGTTGCCGGGCTCTATCCTCGGGCACTTATGATGGCGGCGGGCTTCGGCCTGCTGACGGCGCTTGGATTCTCATTGCCCTCTCTGATGCGCGCCCGGGACCTGCCGCCGGGGCAGCTCTTTCGCGACATGCTGGAGAGCCGGCGCACGAGCCGGTGGCTGTCGCTCCGGCGCTGGCGCGACCTCGCCCTGATCGGACTCGTGGCCGCTTCTCTCATCGCGCTTGCCTTCCTTTCCGCGGGCGACCCGCTCTTCGCGACCTGGTTCGTGGCCGGCGCGCTCGCCACCCTCATCGTCTTCCGCCTGCTGGCGCTGGGGGTGAAGGCGGCGGCGCGCCGTCTCTCCCGTCGCATCCTCCTCCAGCGCGGGCGCGGGATGCTGCGCCGGGCGCTGGCCGATCTTGCCGGCCCCCGCGCGCCCACGGGCAGCGTCATGCTGGCGCTGGGGATCGGGCTCACTGTCCTGGTGGGCATCGCCATGGTGGAGGGCAATCTCCGCCACGAGCTGGAGCAGGCGATGCCGGCGCGCGCGCCCTCCTTCTACTTCATCGACATCCAGCCGGATGAGGTCGCCGCCTTCGACAAGCTGGTCCTGGCCGAGCCGGGTGTGAGCGATCTCCAGCGCGTGCCCATGCTGCGCGGGCGCATCACCCGCATGCGCGACGTGCCGGTGGAGCAGCTTCCACCGGCCAAGCATGAAGGCTGGGTGCTCCAGGGCGATCGCGGGATCACCTGGTCCGAGACCCTGCCGCCGGGGAGCAGCATCACCGCCGGCGCCTGGTGGCCCGCCCACTATCAGGGGCCGCCTCTGGTTTCCCTCGATGCCGAAGTGGCCGATGCCTTCGGCCTCGAGATCGGCGACAGCATCACGGTCAATATCCTGGGCCGAGAGGTCACCGGCCGCATCGCCAATCTGCGGCGCTTCGACTGGGCGACCCTCACCATCAACTTCATCATGGTCTTCTCGCCGGGCATCCTGGAGAGCGCGCCCCAGACCCATATCGCCACCGTCCGCGTCGATCCCGGCCACGAGCTGGATCTCCAGCGCAAGGTCACCGACCGCTTCGCCAATGTCTCCGCCATCCGCGTCAAGGATGCGCTGGCAACGGTCGAGCGCCTCGTCGGCACGATGACGACCGCCGTCGGCGCCATTGCCCTCGTGGCGCTGATCGCCGGCATCGCCGTGCTCGCCGGGGCCGTGATCGCCGACCGGCGCCGGCGCATCTAT
Source organism: Dongiaceae bacterium (assembly GCA_036270995.1). Classification (GTDB taxonomy): domain Bacteria; phylum Pseudomonadota; class Alphaproteobacteria; order Dongiales; family Dongiaceae; genus DASXQK01. The sequence continues at coordinate 9,055 of DATBBO010000012.1, forward strand.
GACGCGGTGGTTCTGAAGGTGCTGGGGGCGACGCGACGTGACGTGCTGCTCGGCCTCGCTCTGGAGTACGGGCTCATGGGCCTCGTCACTGCCGCCGTCGCCCTGCTGCTGGGCAGCCTCGCGGGCTATGCCTTCGTCACCTGGGGCCTGGAGGGAGATTTCGTGCTGCTGCCCGGCGTGGCGCTGGGCACAGCCATCGCCGGTGCTTCGATCGCGATCCTCGTCGGGCTTGCCGGCACCTGGCGCGCCCTCGGGCAGAAGCCGGCGCCGCTGCTGCGCAACGAGTGATCAGGCGCCATTGACCATCCTTCTCGCCTCGTCGATCAGCCAGTCGCGGAAGGCGGCGATGGCGGGCTCCTCGCTGCGCGATTGCGGCGCCACGACCCAGTAGGCGAAGCGGGTCGGCATGGAGAGATCGAAGGGCGAGACGAGGCGCCCGGCGGCGATGTGATCGACCACATGGGAGGTGGTGCCCAGCGCCACCCCCTGGCCCTCCACCGCCACCTGGAGCGCCATGCTGTGCTGGGTGAAGCGGGGCCCCCGCTCGGTATCGATCCCCGTCACGCCCGCGGAGCGCAGCCACATGGCCCAGTCGGGCCAGTTGCCATGCTCCGCGCTCCATTCGAGGTGAAGCAGGGTGTGATGGCGCAGGTCGCCCGGCTCGATCAGGGGATGGGGGCCCGCCAGCAGCTTCGGGCTGCAGACCGGAAAGATGTCGTCCGCGAAGAGGCGGACACTGTCGAGGCCCGGGAACTCGCCAGCGCCGTAGCGCACCGCCATATCGGCATCCCCCCGATCGAGATCGGCCAGCGCCATGGTGGCGTCGAGCAGCAGGTCGATATCGGGGTGGAGCTGGCGGAAGCGATCGAGGCGGGCGACCAGCCAGGTGGCGGCGAAGGAGGGGACGACGCTGACCGTCAGCCGCCGGCGCCGCCGGAGGCTGCGGATCTTGCGCAGCCCCTCGGCGATGCTGCTGAAGCCCTGGCTCAGATCCGCGAGGCCCGCCCGGCCTGCCTCGGTCAGCTGCCATTCGCCCTCGACCCGGCGCAGAAGCTTGGCATCGAGATCCTGCTCCAGGAGCTTCACCTGCTGGCTTACGGCCGCGGTGGTGACATGCAGCTCTGCCGCGGCCCGCTTGAAGCTCCGATGCCGCGCCGCCGCCTCGAAGGCGCGCAAGGCGTTGAGGGAAGAGAAGCGCTCAGCCATCACCGACTCATTAAAGTTAAGCTTAACTCAGCCATGGCCAAATCTGGTTTGGGTCAACATAGGGAACTCTCTATGTATTCTCAATGAAATTTCAGATGGAGAGAAACCCCATGGCCGATAGTGTCTTTAAAGTAAATCTAGGGTATCATGGGCCCGCGCAGACGCTCGGCCGGCTGACCGCGGGCCTGCGCCGCTGGCGTGACCGCAATGCGGCGCTGCGCGCGTTCGAGCGCCTGGACGACCGCGACCTGCAGGATATCGGCATCGACCGCTATAGCCTGCGGGCCCTTATCGACGCCCGCCTCGCCGAGCGCGAGCTGCGCGAGCGCCGCCTCGAGATCTAGGCCCGCTTCAGCATCCGCTTCAGCTCACCGGCGCCCACGGCACCGGTGAGGAGGGCCAGGCCGAAGAAGACCCCGAGCCCGCCGCCCACCAGCAGCGTCAGTGCTGCGACCTTGGCCAGGAGATGGCCGGCGAAGGCGGGCGCCAGCGCCCAAGCGCCGGCGCGCAGCGCCACCCCCATGACCAGGCTGCAGAGGAGCGCTTTCGGCAGATTGCGGGCGAGCTGGGCATCCATATGGAGATGCCCGCGCCGGGAGAGACGCAAGCTCAGCATGGCGACATTGAGCCAGGAGGCGAGCGCGGTCGCGAGGGCGATGCCGGCGTAGTTCAGGAACTGGAACAGCGTGATCGAGAGCAGGATGTTGCAGCCGAGGCTGATCATGGCGAAGCGGAACGGCGTCGCCGTGTCCTCGCGGGCGAAGAAGCTTGGCGTCAGTGCCTTGGCGAGCACATAGGCCGGAAGCCCGAGGGTGTAGCAGAGCAGCGCCCATGAGGTGGCGACCGCTGCGGTCATGTCGAAGGCGCCGCGCAGATACAGCACATTGACGATCGGATCGGGAATGGCGAGCAGCGCCACTGTCGCGGGAAGCGTCAGGAGGAGCGCATATTCAATGCTGCGGTTCTGGATCGCCGAGGCGGCCGCCTCGCCCTTGGTACGCAGCGCCCGTGCCAGCTCCGGCAGCAGCACCACCCCCACCGCCGAGCCGATCACCGCCAGCGGCAGCTGATAGATGCGGTCGGCATAGTAGAGATAGGAGACGGCGGCGGGCTGATGCGTTGCGATCATCGTGCCGATGAGCAGGTTCACCTGCATCACGCTCGAGCCCATGATTCCCGGCAGCATCAGCTTCAGGAGCCGCTTCACCCCCGGCGTCAGCCGCGGCCAGGGCAGGCTGAGTGCCATGCCGGCGCGATGGCAGGCGATGACCATCCACAGGAACTGGATGATGCCGGCGATCGCCATGGCCCAGGAAAGTGCCAGCCCTGTCAGCCCGGTTGCCGGCGCCACCACCACGAGCGCCAGGATCATGGTGACGTTCAGCATGATGGGCGCCGCGGCGGCGTGGGCGAAGCGGTTGAGGGAGTTCAGCACGCCGCCCTGCAGTGCCGTCAGCGACATGAACAGGAGATAGGGGAAGGTCACCTGGGTGAACTGCACGGCCATGGCGAACTCCGCCGGCCGTCCGGTGAAGCCCGGCGCGATCACATACATGAGCCAGGGCATGGCGATCTGCGCGATGATGGTGAAGCCCAGCAGCACCGAGAGCAGCACCGCCATGGCCTGCTCGGCGAAGCGCTTGGCGGCTCCGGCGCCACCTTCGGTCAGCTCGCGGTTGAAGAGCGGCACGAAGGCGGCGTTGAAAGCGCCCTCGGCGAAGAGGCTGCGGAAGAGATTGGGCAGGCGCTGGGCGACGAAGAAGGCATCCGCCATCTCTCCGGTGCCCAGCACGCGCGCGATCAGCACGTCGCGCACGAAGCCCAGCACCCGGCTGGCCATGGTGAAGCCGCCGACGGTGGCAATCGATCGAATCAGCGCCATGGGCGGAAGTGTCTATCGGATTGCGGCGGAATTAGGAAGCGATGGGCGCCGCGGCGGGGGCCGAGACCGTCCCCAGCCGGTAGACCTCGAAGATCCCCATGCCGCGCAGCGTCTGGTCACCCAGTGCCTGGCGCGGGATCTCGGCCGGCAGATGGGCGACGGTGGCCGCGCTCGCCAGCAGGATGCAGTCGCTGATGCCGTCATCGAATGCGTGGCCCAGCTGCTCCAGGCGCTGGGCCGCGTTCACCGTATCGCCGATGAGGGTGTAGTTGACCCGCCCCGGCGCGCCGACATTGCCCACGATAGCAGGCCCGGTATGGAGGCCGATGCGGATGCGCACCGGCTTCAGGCCCTTCTTCGCCCGGCGCCTGTTGTCGGCCGCCAGCGTCTGGCCGATGGCGAGCGCGGCGCGCACGGCATGGAGGGCATGATCCGGGTCGTCGCTCGGCGCGCCCCAGAAGGCCATGACGGAATCGCCGATATATTTGTCGATCGTCCCCTGCTCGGCCTCCACATGCTGGCCGATGAGTCCGAAATGGCGGTTGAGGATATTCGCCAGCCGTCCCGGCGCATGACGTGTCGCGATGCGCGAGAAGCCGACGATGTCGGTGAACATCACCGTCACCTCGCGCTCCTCCGGCTTCAGCCCCTGGCGGGCCGATTGATTGAGCAGCCGGCCCACCAGCGCTCTCGGCACATAGGTCTCGAACCAGCGCAGCGCCCCCAGCATCGTGTCCCAGGCCTGGCCCGCGGCATCGAGCTCGCGCAGTGGGCTGCCGCCGGGCCGGTGCTTGCCGGAGAAGTCGAAATTCGAGACGGCGGCGGCGGCCTGGGCCAGCCGCTTGATTGGCTGGGCCAGGCTCCGCCCCATCAGCAAAGCGAGAATCACGGCGATGGCGAGAATGCCGAGGGCGGCATAGCCGGCGTAGCGCAGGCCGTTCAGCTGATCCGTCATCTGCGTCTCGGGGAAATAGATGCCGACGAACCAGGGCTGCTGGCTGAAATTCGGCTCCAGATTCATCAGCATCATATAGGTTTCGCCACCGACGGTGGCCTTGCGGCTCCAGCTCTTGCTTTCGACCCCGAGCCTCTCCTGGAAGTCGATACCCTGTTTCAGAACGGCATCGGGAAACTCCATCCGGCTGGGCAGGAAGTGCGCCACCGTCGGCGTGAAGACGCCATGGGCGAGGAGGGGATGGGCGACCACACCGTCATCGGCGGTGAGGATGAACATGGTGCTGTCGGGATCGCCGGTTTCGATGAGCCGCGAGAGCTGGCCGACCGGCACGGTGGCGAGGACGAAGCCTTCGAATGATCCATTCCGGCGGACCGGAGCAATGACGCTGAGGAAGCTGATGCCCAGGTCCTGCACATAGTAGACGGGGTTCCACCTCCACCCCGTTTGCTTGATGCGCTTGGCCGCCTCCATCAGCTCGTGAACATAGCCCTCCTTGTCGAGGCTGCTGGCGATGCTGTCGGTCGCGTCGCGCTCGATATAGCGGCGCATGCGGACCGAGGTGTAATCGGGCCGCACGAAGGCGAGACCATCGATCTGCGGGGCCGAACCCAGGGATCCCCGCATCAGCGGGCTGATCCGCGAATCATCGTCGAGGGGGATGCCGCCGGAGCGGGAGAGCTGACCGGCGAGGAAGCTGACATCGCCGGCGGCGGGAGCGAGATAGGTCTCGATGCGGGAGATCGCCGCGTCGAGGCGCTGCTGGGCCGCTTGCGCTTGAAGCTCCCGCGTGGTTTGACGCGCGGCGATAATGGAGATCGCCAGGACCGTGGCCACCGCGACGCCCACGAGCCCGGCGAATCCGACCAGGAGGGTCGAGGTGATCGGCAGCTTGCCCCGGCCCAGCAGACGCCAGGACTTGGCCGGCGGCGGCAAATTGTCTCTCATGCGCCCCGATCATCCGGCGGATGGGGAAAATTATCCAGCCCCGGGAAAGGGGCCGCTATAGTGGCGCCCGTCTATCATGCGGAGGGATTTTATGGACGGTGGTGCGCTTTATCCGGAGATCGAGCCTTTCGACAGCGGCATGCTCGATCTCGACGGCCGGCACAAGATGTATTGGGAGCAGAGCGGCAATCCGAAGGGCGTGCCGGTTGTCTTCCTCCATGGCGGACCGGGAGCGGGGGCGGGCCCGGCCCATCGGAGATTCTTCGATCCGGCCCATTACCGCATCGTCGTCTTCGACCAGCGCGGCGCTGGCCGCTCCGTTCCCCTGGGTGAGACCATCGACAACACCACGGGACATCTGGTGGCGGATATCGAGCGGCTGCGCCAGCTGGTCGGCGTCGATCGCTGGCACGTCTTCGGCGGCTCTTGGGGCTCGACCCTGGCGCTCGCCTATGCGGAAGCTCATCCGGCCCGGGTCATGTCGCTGGCATTGCGCGGCATCTTTCTCTGCCGGCGGGAGGAGATCGACTGGTTCCTCTACGGCATGCGCTGGCTGGCGCCGGAGATCTGGCGCGACTTCGCGGAATACATTCCCGAGGCCGAGCGCGGCGACTTGCTGAAGGCCTATCACAAGCGCCTCAGCGATCCCGACCCGGCGGTGCACATGCCGGCGGCGCGCAAATGGAGCGTCTATGAGGGCACCTGCTGTACCCTGCTGCCGAGCCCGGAGCTGGTGGCGAATTTCGCCGGCGATGTGATGGCGCTCGGCATCGCCCGGCTGGAGAGCCACTACTTCATCAACGACATCTTCCTGCCGAAGGGCGCGCTGCTCGACAATCTGCACAAGATCCGCTCGATTCCCGCCTTCATCGTCCAGGGCCGCTACGATCTCGTCTGCCCTGTCGCCACCGCCGACGAGCTGCATCGAGCGTGGCCCGAGGCGACCTATGAGGTCGTCTCCGATGCCGGCCATTCGGTGATGGAGCCCGGCATCCGCAAAGCCCTGGTGCGCTGCATGGACCGATTCAGGGCGATCAAATAGGCGCGGAAATCTCTTTTCCCGTCATGCCCGCGAAAGCGGGCATGATGGATGAGTGGTGGTGCCTCTCAGTTCGACAGCGTGCGTCCGGCGGCGGAACCGGGGGCGGCGTGATCGGTGAGGATGGTGGCGATGGTATCGCCTGGGCGCGCCATCCGGTCGGCGGCGCGGATGATCAGCAGCCCGTCGGCGGGGGCGGGCACGCTGACCTCGCCGGCCCCGGGCTCGGCGAGGATCCGCGCCAGGCATTGACCTTGGCTCACCCGCGTCCCCAGCGGCACTTCGAGGAACATGGCGCCGAGAGCCGGCGCGGTCACATTGATCACCTGGTCATGGCGCACCGCCGGCCCTTCCCAGGCGGGACGCGGTCCGATCGCCGGATCGGAAAGGATGCCACGATCGGCCAGGAGCTCGTAGAGCGCCCGCGCATCGCGCCGGGCAAGGCCAGCATCCACGTCGGTGCGCCCGCGCAGCTCCACCGTGGCCGAGAGGAAGCGCTTCGCCGGTGTGGAGGGCAGGCGATCGATGGTCACTGCCTCCTCGAAGGCGGCACCGCCCTCCTCGGGCCCGGCCCAGAGCAGCACGGCGGCGACGTCGAGGCGAGCTGCGAGATCGATCGCCCCGGGCCAGAGCTCGGCATGGGTGTACATGTAGAGGGCGGCCTCCTTGTCGCAGTGGAGGTCGAGGATGACCGAGGCGCCCTCGGCCAGCTTCAGCAGCGCTGCCTTGAGGGCATTGTCGGCGCGCACCGGCGGAGATTGGTCGCGACCCGCATTGGGCAGGGGAAAGGCGCGGTTGAAATTGGTCCCGCTGGCGAGATGGAAGCGCCCGAGATGCCGTCCGTCGATGACCTGGGTGAGCCCGATGGGATTGGCATAGGGGACGAGGGTGACGTTCTCCTTCAGCCGGCCCTCGGCCTCGGCGCGTTCCAGCAGGCCGGCGAGCTCGTGGATCACCGCCACCCCCGGCGGCTCATCGGCATGGAGGGCGGCCTGCAGATAGCCGCCCGCCCGGCCGCTGCGGCCGCGATAGAAGAGCACCGGCAGGCGCCAGCCCTCCATCGCCGAGAGGCCCGCCACATCTTCCCACCGCCGCTCGACCATGCCAATGCCTCCTGGTTGCGGCCCTTCCGTAGCGGGACTCGGGCGCCTATGTCTAGCGGGCCCGCTCGGGCGCCCGAGGATACGCAGGCATGAACCTACCCGCGACCCAGACCCCGCTGCGGCGGCTTAGCGTTCTCGACCAATCCCCCATCGCCGAGGGCGCCAGCGGCGGCGAGGCGCTGCGCAACACCCTCGATCTCGCGCGCCTCACGGATCGGCTCGGCTTCCATCGCTACTGGCTGGCGGAGCATCACGCCACGCCCATGCTGGCCTGTGCGAGCCCGGAGGTGATGATCGGCCCGGTGGCCGCGGCAACGGCGCGCATCCGGGTCGGCAGCGGCGGCGTCATGCTGCCCCATTACAGCCCGCTCAAGGTGGCGGAGAGCTTCAGCATGCTGGCAGGCCTCCATCCCGGGCGCATCGATCTCGGCCTGGGCCGGGCACCCGGCAGCGACCGGCGCACCGCCTTCGCCCTGCAGCGCGACCGCCGGCAGGAATCGCCGGATGACTTCCCCGAGCAGCTCGCAGAGCTCATGGCCTATTTCAAGGACCGGATCGCGCCGACCCATCCCTTCGCCAGGCTCGCCGGCACCTTGCCGGGCCGGCCGGAATGCCCGGAGTTCTGGCTGCTGGGGTCATCGCCGCAGAGCGGCATCTGGGCGGCGGCGCTGGGCTTGCCCTATATGTTCGCCGATTTCATCAGCCCCGAGGGGGCGGCGATTGCCGCCCTATACAAGTCCGAATTCGCTGCCAGCGAGGATCTCGCGGCAGCTTCCGTCGGGGTGGCGGTCTCGGTCATCTGCGCCGAGACGGATGAGGAGGCCTGGCGCCTCTCGGCCAGCATCCGCATGGCGATCATCCTGCTCCAGGCCGGCCGCCTCGTCGCCGTCCCCAGGCCGGAGACGGCGCTCACCTTCCTGAAGGGCGAGCTCGGCTCGCCCGATGCCAAGGCCCGCAACCGGCGCCTCATCGCGGGCTCCCCCGCCACCGTGCGCGCCGGCATCGAGGCCGTGGCCTGGGACTACGGCGCGGAGGAGGTGATGATCGTGACCATCACCCACGATCATCAGACGCGCCGGCGCTCCTATGAGCTGGTGGCCGAGGCCTTCGCCCTGACGCCGGAGGGGAGTTTCGCCGAGCCTGCCGCCGCCTCGCGCTGAGCGCCCTCTTCCCCTCGCCTGCGACCATCGGCGCGGCTATACTCCGCGCCCTGCCGGTCATGGCCTGTCCCCGTAGCTCAGCAGGATAGAGCATCGGTTTCCTAAACCGGGGGTCGCGTGTTCGAGTCACGCCGGGGACGCCAACCTTGCGCCATCTCAGAAAATCTCGACGTACCATAGCCTTGCGAGGCGATACCATCAGTCGCGTGCACAATGCGGACGCTAATGGCGGAAGTCTCACTACCTGATGAAGCCTCTATCCTTCAGCCAGAGGTAAAAGCTTTCGGCCCACGCGTCGCTGCTTTTCCCCTGTTGCTTCATGCCGAACCCATGACCTCCACTAGCATAGTAGTGGAGTTCCGCAGAGCCTCCCGCTGCTCCCCAACTGTCAACCACGCCGATGCCCTGCTTGCCGAAGAGGGGGTCGTCCGCAGCCAGCGCAACAAAGATAGGAGGCAGGCTCTTGGGCGGCTTCACCGGCAGCATTCGCCCGTAGATTAGGCCTGCAAAGGCGGGCCTCGCGTCCGGCGCGTCAGCTAGGACGGCGTTGAGCAACGCAATAGACCCGGCGGAAAAGCCAACGAGCCCAATACGAGTCGGGTCCAATCCCCAACGGCTCGCGCCCGACTTTACGAACCGCAGCGCCTGTTGAACATCTTTCCGAGCGTTCTCCTCCCCGGGAAGAACCATAGTGCTCTTGGAGGCAATCATCTTGGTCATAGAATCTTTCACGAAAGCAGCAAAGCCTGCCTCGTCGCGGGGCGTCGGCACAGACCGGTATTTCACCACGAATGCCGCGACGCCCCTTTCTGCGAGCCAGCGCGCCACGGGTATCCCTTCGTTGCCTAGCGACAGGAAGTAGTTGCCGCCGCCCGGCACGACGATCACTGCCGCGCCATTGGCTTTTCCAGCGTCGGGAAGGAATGGCGTAATGGTTGGCGACGTGACATTTCGAACGCTTAGCTCTGCGAAGCTGCTACCGAACCATTGCTCGGTGTCCGGGCTACCCATGGGCGTCGGGTAAAGTGGGAGCGAGCCTGACTTTGCTTCGGCAATCCAGCTTGCCATCTCGACACTAGGGGGCTGAGCGAACGCGGGATAGGCAAACGCAAGTGCAATGGCAGTGACAACAGCAAAGCGCATGGCACATCCTCCTCATTACAGCTTGGGCGCAACGGTCCAAGACCCCAAAAAGGTGCCCTTTGTCGTAGCGTCCAGCAATGTCAGCTTTCCACACCGAAGCATCTGATTTATCCACTAGGGGCCAGGGCCGATACCAGCCACAGCAAAACACTCAATTCTCTCACCGTAGCGCGCACGGTCGCACCCTCGCCAACCAAGCTGAGCGGGTCGTCTATGAGCGCGCTCCTTCACCACCGTGTCCATCCTTGCCGTCGCCGGGACCTTCCCGTGCTGCCACGCAAGCGGTCGAGCGTGTTCACCGAGGGCACATGGAGACGCGTCGTCGATGAACAGCGGTTCATGGAGGGGTAGCAGCCATGCGCCAACCCGCCTGAGGTGTACTTCACGCAGATACCTACGTCGTAAGCATCACTCGACTTTCCATCCGGATCGCCGAGTATCTTCCGCTGGTTGCGCGATACAGGGGAGGCACGGATGGTCCGCATCGACGCGGGGGAGCCTCGTCGCGTTGCTCTTCAACAGAAGCTTTCGCTGGTTCTTCGGGACATCGAAGCCGGTGCTCGGAAGATCGCGAAACAGCGCGAGATCATCGCGAAGCTCGATGCACGCGGTTACGACACAACAGAGGCTATCAGGAAGTTGGCGAACTTCGAGAGAGAGCATGCGTTGACCGTCGCCAGCCACCGTCAGATCATGAGGGAACTGATGGCTCTCGGTCAGGTCTCCCGCCAGCACCGCATCCGCAGGGTCGGCCCGAGGGCGCGATAACACTACCCGCCGTACTGAAGCGGTCGTTAGAAAAAAATAGCAGCCACCCACTCGAACCTTCAGAGGCTCTCTTCGCGTTGTTTTTCGGTCGGGACTTCCGACCCGCTACGTGTTCTCATCCTGTAAACCAGAGAGACCGACAAGGACCGCGCCGCACAAAGCCTACCGAGAGACCCTCGAAGTTGGCCTTCCGGGCCCCCCCCCGCAGGGAGAACATGGTCGGGCTTCAGGTGTCGTCTCGGTGGGCCGAGGTTCGTCGTTCCGGGGGCGATTTAACTCGACTCGACACCTGCATAAGAGCACGCTTGTTCATCGACGGCGACCGGCACCAGGCGTACCGTCGACCGAGAGGGATCGGACCTCCCGCCAGAACTAGCCCAGGGAGTCCTTCATGGATGGGTTCCAGCGCCGCCGCCGGCGGGAGAGAGAGCGCGACGTGCTGCGCGCGATCAGGAGAACTGAACGGGTGCTAACCGATGCCCATGGCGAGAGTGATCGGACGGACGATCTGCTGAACACCATCGACATGGATAGAGCCTCGCGGTCGCCCAAACGGCGGAAGGTCAAGGCCTCGGCGCTGAACTAGTCGTCGTAGCCGTTCGCCTACCGGGCGCACCGGTTCACCTGCCGGCCCCAGCGATCGGCCTTCATTCGTTTCCAGCGCCCCACCAGATCAGCTATCTCCAGTGTGCATCTCCGCTTCGGCTGCCCGAGAATGAGAGTCGGGCAGTTGGCGGCGGTCAATCGGCTCTTCGCACAGGTCGGGAAGCCCCAATAAAAGGAAAAACGGCAGGAGCCATTACAGGACTTCCGCCGTCTCCCCCAATGCTCGCGGCGCTCCCCCAGGGAAGGCCGAACACTGGCATGATCTTCTCGCCACGCCAAGCCCGTCCCGCGGGTGTACTTGAGTACCCCTTGATGTGCCCCTCATGTGGCCGGCCAGCGAGCGGTGCTGGCTATCACCTTGCTGGTGGTAGTCGCGATCCTGGTCCTGGCATTTAGCTAATGCTTTCGGGGCGATTCGGATCGCCTCGGTACCACATCATGGGCATATGCCTTAGGTCCACTAGACTTTCATTCTGAATTGCCGACCTTCTTTCGCTGCGATACAGGAGGAGGCAGTGCGGATCGACCGCATCAAGCTGGCGGAGTCTCGTCGCGTTACTCTTCAACAGAAGCTTTCGCTGGCGCTGCGAGACATCAAAGCCGGTGCTAGGAACATCGCTAATCAGCGCGAGATCATCGCGAAGCTCGACGCACGCGGTGACGACACCTCGAAAGCCGTCAGCAAGTTGGCGATTCTCGAGCGAGTGCAGGCAGTCAAGATCGTACGTCACTATAAGATTGCGAAGGAACTGGGCACAAAGATCGATCTAGCTCAGGAGGTCGTCCATGAGCCTGATCCATCGCCGCTATGCCCATCCTCGCCGCCGGGACGCTACATGGACCGCGCGGCCCTGGGGGAACAACTTTCGATGGCCACTGAGAATGTCAGGTGGGATATCGAGCTAGTGAGGAAACAGCGTGAGAAGGTTCAGTGGCTGGAGCGTCGGGGCCACGATACTGCGCAGGCGAAGAAAGTGCTTGATGCTGCGGAGGACTTGCTACTTCTGCACATGGCCGACCGTGAGCGGCTCTTGGCCGAGGCCGAGATCATCGATGCCCCTAGGCAGATTCAGCGGGTGGCCGATCTGCTCTCGAAGCTGGACGTAGACCGTCCGGCGAGGTGAAGTCGTAGGTGAGACTCGTGGTGGCCATGTCCAGGCACGGTCGCCCGCTCGCTCTCGACAGTGACGCTCTCGATGGCCAACCCCTTGTAGAGGCCGATCCAGCGCGACCTCGGGCAGCATAGAGCCGCTCGCGGCATTGTCAGAACCTGCCGCCGAATCGGCGAAAGCCTCCACCTCCACCGAATCGATCTCCGCCGTAGAAGCCCCGGTTGGAGAAGCTCGAATACCGGTTTTCCCCTGAGCTGCGGGATTGGTTCCAGCGATCGAGATTTGAAGAGTTGAATGAGGCATCCGTGTGCTGCCAGCCGCTAGCCGTGTTCTTCTCCCAGCCGCTGCCGTTGTTGCG
>DATBBO010000013.1:0-2315 GCA_036270995.1 Dongiaceae bacterium
TGTTGCCATCGTCGACACTCGCGGCGGTGCGGGCAGCAGAGGCAGCCACCAAAAACTATCGCGATATGCAGCTGACAATCGCCGCTGCTTATGGTGGACGCCGGGAGATCACGGACGCCATCCAGGCCTTCCTTCGTGACCAGCTGCAACAAGGGAGGACGCTTATGGAGACTGTCGAGCTCGTTACCCCCGAAGCAATCAGACGTTATCTCTACGCGCCAGATCTCCCCGATCCCGATTTGATAATCAGGACAAGCGGCGAAATCCGACTTTCGGGGTTCCTTCTGTGGCAAAGCGTCCACAGCGAATTCCACTTCACCGACGTCTATTGGCCCGCTTTCCGGAAAATCGACTTCCTCCGGGCTCTGCGTGACTTCCAGCAGCGCCAGCGCCGATTTGGGCGATGATTGGGGCTGATCGGAAAGACTGCAGTCAAAGGCTAAGCGGCGAGGCTCAACATCTGCGCATCGTGGCCCGGATCGATGCCGAACAATGGTGGCGATCCGGACCCGCCGTCCAAGGAATCCTCCGGAGGGTGCCCGCGGCGGGGTAGGAATCGGGCCGGCCACGCCCTATCCTCATTGCCATGCTTCCCCTGCTGGCGACCGGGTTGCTGGTTCTCCTAGCGGCATGCGCCGACCGGCCGCGCGATCCCATCGTGGACATGCAGGGGGTCGACCCGGCGAAATACGAGCAGGACCTGGCATATTGCCGGGAGGAGCGGAAATGGACGCTGACCTTCGGCAACTACATGGACGAGTGCCTCGCGACGAAGGGCTACAAGATCCTGCAGGGCTAGAGCGGCGCGAGCGCGGCTAACAGCGCCGCGTCGCGGGCGCTTGACGCATTCATGACAAAACCTGCCGCCAGCCGCGATTGACCGCTCCCGCCGGGCGACCCTATACCAGCGATCCCCAAGGGAGCCGACCCCGCCTGTGACGCCTCCAGACGCGCAGCGCTTCGTTCTCGATCGGATGTTCCAGGCAGCGCTCGCCGCCTGCGACCCCGCGCGCTGCCTGCCGCCCCATCTGCCCCGCCGGCCCGAGGGGCGGACGGTGGTGGTCGGCGCCGGCAAGGCCGCCGCGGCCATGGCCGCGGCCGTCGAAGCCCATTGGCAGGGGAAGCTGGGCGGCCTCGTCGTCACCCGCTACGGCCATGGCGTCCCCACACGGCATATCGAGGTCGTCGAGGCCTCCCATCCCGTGCCCGACGCCGCGGGGGTCGATGCCGCCGCACGGATCCTTGCGACCGTCGGCGGCCTTACTTCCCAGGATCTGGTGCTGTGTCTCATCTCAGGCGGCGCCTCGGCCCTGCTGGCGCTGGCGGCGCCCGGGCTCACGCTTACGGACAAGCAGCAGGTCAATCGGGCCCTGCTCAAATGCGGCGCGACCATCACGGAGATGAACTGCGTGCGCAAGCACCTCTCGGCGATCAAGGGCGGCCGGCTTGCCGCCGCCGCAGCCCCGGCGCGGGTCGTGACCCTGGTGATCAGCGATGTGCCCGGCGACGATCCTTCCGTCATCGGCTCGGGGCCGACGGTCGCCGATCCCACGACCTTCGCCGATGCCCGCGCCGTCTTTGCCAAATACGGAATCAAGCCGCCGCCCAACGTCGCCCAGCGCCTGGCCTCGGAGGATGAGACGCCCAAGCCCGGCGATCCGCGGCTTGCCGGCGGCGAGGTCATCCTGATCGCCCGGCCCCAGGATTCACTGGAGGCGGCGGCGAAGGTCGCGACGGTTGCAGGTTACCGGCCGGTGATTCTCGGCGACAGCCTGGAGGGCGAGGCCCGCGATGTGGCACAGGTCCATGCCGGCATCGCCCGCCAGGTCCGCCGCCATGGCCAGCCAGCGGCGGCGCCTGCGGCCCTCCTCTCGGGTGGAGAGACGACGGTGACCGTCCGCGGCGCGGGCCGGGGCGGGCGCAATGTCGAGTTCCTGCTCGCCCTGACGGTGGCTCTCGATGGCGAGGCGGGCATCCATGCGATCGCCTGCGATACCGACGGCATCGACGGAACCGAGGACAATGCCGGGGCGCTCAGCGGGCCCGACAGCCTGGCGCGCGGGCGCGCCATGGGCCTCGACGCCAAGAGCCTGCTGGCCAACAATGACGGCTACGGTTTCTTCGCCGGCCTCGGCGACCTCGTGGTCACCGGACCGACACTGACCAATGTCAATGACTTCCGCGCCATCCTGATAGACCGGCCCGCATGAGACGCCAGCGCAAAGCCAAGATCCTCGCGACACTCGGCCCCGCCAGCGACAGCCCCGAATGCATCCGGGCGCTGATCGAAGCGGGCGCCGACGTCTTCCGCTTCA
>DATBBO010000014.1:0-10343 GCA_036270995.1 Dongiaceae bacterium
CAGGACGGCCGGCTGCTGGAGACGGTCCGCTTCGTCAAGGCCTCCGGCGGCTGCTCCGCCCCGATGTCGATGAGCGAGGAAGACGCGAAGAAGGGCATGGGCGAGATGCGTCTCAAGCTCGCGGGCGACGCGACGCCGGGCAAGCCTTCGGACGCGGTGCTGATGGTGCGTCATCCGAACTTCAACGGCATGCAGATGAACCAGGTGAGCCGGCTCTACACGCCGGCGCGCTACATCCAGACCGTCACCGTGACCGATGGCGGGGCGAAGGTCTTCGATCTCGAGGCCGACATCTCGCTCGCCGCCAACCCCGTCATCGGCTTCCGCTTCATTCCCCAGCCCGGGGCCACCTTGAAGGTCGCCGTGACCGATAGCGACAAGGCGCATTGGGAGAAGAGCTTCCCCCTGCCCGTTCCCAGCAATTGAGCGCCGCGATGCGCCCGCTCCTCGCGGTCCTGGCCGCGCTGCTGCTGCTGGCCTCGAGCCTCCATGCCGAGACCCTGGTGGCGGAGCCCGACGGGCTCTGGCAGGGCGCGATGCATGGGCCGACGCCGAAGACCCTCAAGGGTGCGGCGGTGGTGGACGATGCCGGCCTCCTCCGGCTTCTGGACGGCCATCCCTTGCTGATCGATGTCGGCCCGGCAGACCGCAAGCCCGCCTCGCTGAGCCCGAGCGCGATCTGGCTGCCGGTGCACCGCTCGATCCCCGGCGCCGTCTGGCTGCCGGGTGCCGGCAGCGGCACGCCGGATGCGCAATTCGCCGAAGCCTTCCGCTCGCGCATCGCCGCCCTTTCCGGCGGCGGCGCCGACCGGCCGATCGTCGTCTTCTGCCATCCGGATTGCTGGGGCAGCTGGAACGCCGCAAAACGTCTCGTCGGGCTGGGCTATGCCCATGTCTATTGGTATCCCGGCGGCATCGAGGGCTGGCAGACGGCCCATGAGACGCAGGTCGTGAAGCCCGATCCGGCCTGGTCACCACCCCAGAAAAAGAAGACCTCGCCCTAACTACGCAGCGCCGTCGCCATAGACGGCCCGGGCCGCGGCGATGAAGGCGGCCGTGGTACCGAGGCTTCCGACCTCAGGCAGGGCCACGACATATTCCGCCGCCGTCATGTCGGCGCCGGCGATGGGAATGCCCCGGATGCGCTGGTCATGTCCGATCTCCTTGTCGAGCACGATCCCGAGGCCGAGCTCGCTGTACACCGCCTCCTTCACCGCCTCGCGGCTGCCGAGCGCAAGCCGGATGCCGACATTGACCCCGGCCTTGGCGAGGCCGCTTTCGAACAGCTGGCGGGTCATCGAGCCCGGCTCGCGCAGCACGAAATCGACGCCGTCCAGCTCCGTCACATCGACCATCTCCCGGTCCCACCAGCGATGTCCGCCGGGCACCAGCACCAGCACGCGCTGGTCCACCAGCTTTTCGCAGAGGAAGTCCGGATCGGGCTGCAGCAGGGTGGCGACGGCGAGGTTGACGCGATGGGTCGCGACCAGATCGAGAAGCCGGCTCGAATTGTCGAGGCGGACATCGAGGCGCACGCCGGGATGATGCTCGGAGAAAAGCCTGAGGATCGGCATCACCACATAGGGGGCGCAGATGCCGATGCCGAGATGGCCGACCCGGAGCGCCCGGCCTTCATCGAGGCGCGTGCCGAGATCGTCCAGCATCATCACCGCCCGATGCACATGGGGCAGCAGATCGCGCCCCTCGACGGTCAGCTCGACACCCCCGCCGCCGCGGCTGAAAAGCCGCATGCCGAGCGATTCCTCCAGCGCCTTGATGTGCTGGGTCACGGCAGGCTGGCTCACGCCCAGGGCCTGCGCCGCCGCCGAGAAGCCGTTGTGCATGGCGACGGCATGGAAGGCGCGGATCTGGGCGATGTTCATGCCTGACCACTCTGCCGAAGTGAATATGAATTATCCGTACTTAATGATTCTGCCATCGAAATAAGACACACTTATTTGCGAGAGCATGAACGAGTTCGCCACCAGCCGCAGGATGTGGGACGCCGGGATCGAGGAGACCGCCGCGCGGGATCTGCTCGCGCGCGATTCGGCCGTCTTCCTGCACCAGCGGGGATCGACCCCCTGCCTCAATGCGATCCGCAAGGCCGAGGGGATCTGGATCGAGGATCTCGCGGGCCGCCGCTACATGGACTTCCACGGCAACAACGTCCATCACATCGGCTATGGCCATCCGCGCCTGAAGGCGGCGCTCAAGGCGCAGATGGACGACCTTCCCTTCACGCCCCGGCGCTATACCAGCGAGCCGGCGGTCGCCCTTGCCGAACGCCTCGTTGTCGCCTCTTCCCATCGAGCGGCAAAGGTCCTGTTCGCGCCCAGCGGCTCCGATGCGGTGGAGATCGCCCTCAAGCTCGCGCGGCTGAAGACCGGCCGTTACAAGACGCTGGGCTTCTGGGACAGCTATCACGGCCATGGCTATGCCGCGGTCAGTGCCGCCGGCACCGGCACGGACCGGACCCATCGCATCGGCCCGCTGCTGCCGGGCGGGCTTTTGGTGCCGCCTTTCGACAGCGATGTGACCGGTGAAGCTCAGACGCCGGAGGCCCGCGCCACGCTCTGCGCGCGCATGCTGCGCTATACGCTGGCGCGCGAGGGCGATGTGGCGGCGGTGATCGCCGAGCCGGTGCTCTCGAGCCCAGCACTCCCGCCGCCGGGTTTCTGGCCCGAGATCCGGCGCGCCTGCGAGGAGCATGGCGCGCAATTGATCTTCGACGAGATTCCCACGGGCCTCGGCAAGACCGGCCGGCTCTTTGCCGCCGAGCATGCCGGAGTCAGCCCCGACATCACCGTGTTGGGCAAGGCCCTGGGCGGCGGCATGCTGCCGCTGGCCGCCGTCATCGCCGACAGCAGCTTTGATCTCGCGCCGGAGCTGGCGCTCGGCCACTACACCCACGAGAAGAATCCCCTCACGACCCGCGCCGGCCTCACCACCCTCGAGATCATCGAGGAGGAGGGGCTCGTGGCGCATGCGCGCGATCTCGGCGCCTGGAGCCTCGCGCGCCTCAACGAGATGCAGTCGCGGCTGCCGACGATGGGTGGCGTCTCGGGCGCCGGGCTCCTGATCGGCGTCGATCTGGTGGACCCGGATGGCCGGCCCGCGCCCCAGCTGGCGGAGCGGGCGATGTGGTGCGCTCTCGGCCTGGGGCTCAGCCTCAAAGCCGCCGAGGGCCGGCTGATCCTTTCCCCGCCTTTGGTCATTTCCGAGGCCGAGATGGGCTCGGCCCTCGAGATCCTCGAGCGCGCGATCCGCGCCGTGGCGCCATGACCGGCGGGCCAGAGCTCGAGCCCGGCGGCTGGGCCAGCGCGCTTCCCGCTCTCAGGGGAACGCGGGTGATCCTGCTGGTCCTCGATGGGTGCGGTCCCGAATTTGCGCTCACGGAGGAGATGCCGGCGGTCGCCGAGCTCGCCGCCACCGGCGGCATGGCGCCCGGCGGCGGGCTTGCCGATCTGATCGCCTCGACCGGGCCCGGCCATGCCACGCTCCTGACCGGCGAGCGCCCGGCCGTCCACGGCGTTCTCGCCAACCGGCTCTATGACGAGGATGGCGGCGTCTCCTTCGACGTCCGGGCCCGCGTGTCCTCCATCCTGGACCTCGCGCATTCGGCCGGACGTCTCGTCCGCGCCGCAACCAGCGATCCCGATATCCTGCTCACCATCAATGCCGAGACGGCTCCCTGGGCCTGGCCCGATCCCGCCGCCATCACGGCGCTGGCCGATGCCAATTCGGGCTATCTGCCGGACGAGGCGACGGCGGAGAAGGTGGTGACGGCCTTTGCGGCCGGCAGCGATTTCATCTTCGCCCAGCTCCAGGACATCGACACCGCCGGCCATGCGACGGGGCTGGACAGCGAGCGCTCCCTCACCGCAAGGCGCCGGGTGAGCCGGGCTGTGGCGCGCATCATCGAGACGGCGCGGCGCGACTGGCAGCGGACGGCGATCATCCTTCTCTCCGACCACCGCATGGAGAACGTGGTGTCCGAGCAGCCGGTGGAGCTGGCGCCGGCGCTGGAGGGAATGGCCCGGGTGATGGAGGACGGCTCCGGCGCCTTGATCGAGCCGCTGAACGATGAGTCGGTCGGCGCCATCTGCAGCCGGGCCCTCGATGTCGAGGGCGTCGCCGGCGTTGCGCGGCTGACGCATCAGCATCTGGCTGCCTGGACTGCGCCGGGGCTCGTCTTCGGCCGTGGGGCACCCGTGCGCACCCGCGCGAGCCACGGCAATGCGAGCACCCGGCCCTGCCTGGCGGTGGTGGGCGGCGGACATCCCGCTGTCCCCCATCTCGCCAAGCGCCTGCGGCGGGCGCCACCCCCGCTGCATATCTGGGGCGGCGTGCTGCGGCGCCTTCTCTCCATCTGACGCCGGCTCAATCGGCATAGAAGCGGATCATCTCGGCCTGGACGCGCAGGCCGACGGCTTCGTCGCGCTGCAGCGCCGGTGCTGCGGTCGAGAGCAGATCGGCATCGATCTCTCCGTGATCCGTGGCCACGCGGAAGCGGGTCAGGGCGCCTCGGAAGGAGACGAGGCGGATGCGCCCCGGAAGCCCCTCGGGGTCGAAGGCGACGCTCTCGGGCGGAAAGGTCGCGACGACGGGGCTGCCGGGCCGTCCGTCGCGCATGGGCAGCGCGAAGGCTCCCCCGCAGCGGACCCAGCCATCGCTGCCGATGGTCAGGCTGAGCGCATTGCGGGCGCCGAGGAAGGCGGCGCCGAAGCGGCTGCGGGGGCTGCGATAGATCTCCGCCGGGGGCCCGAGCTCGACCACCCGCCCCGCCTCCATGACCCCGATCCGGTCGGCGACGGCGAGCGCCTCCGCCTGATCATGGGTGACATAGAGGGCCGTCGTTCCGAGGGCCAGCTGGATCTGGCGGATCTGATCGCGCAGATCCGTCCGGGTCAGGGCATCGAGTGCCGAGAGCGGCTCGTCGAGAAGCAGGATACTGGGGCGCGGTGCCAGCGCGCGGGCGAGTGCCACGCGCTGCTGCTGGCCGCCCGAGAGCTCGTGGGGGAATCGTGACGCTTCCCGCTCCAACCCGACCAGGGCCATCAGCTCCTTCACCCGGGGCGCCACCTTCCCGCTCGGCCAGCTCCGCGCCTCCAGCGGGAAGGCGACATTGCCCGCCGCGGTCAGATTGGGAAACAGGGCATAGCTCTGGAATACCATGCCGACATCGCGCTGGCGCGCCGGCAGATCGGTGACATCGCGTCCGGCGAAGCGGATCGTGCCGTCATCGGGCCGGCTGAGGCCGGCGACGCAGCGCAGCAGGGTCGTCTTGCCGCAGCCGCTGGGCCCCAGCAGCGCCACCATCTCGCCCTCGGCAATGCCGAGGGAGACGCCATCGAGCGCGAGGGTAGCGCCGAACTGCCGGGTGACGGATTCGATCTCGACCTGCCACATGGGAACAGTCCTTCTGGAGATTCAGCCCTTATCGACGCCGAAGATGATGCCGGGTACGCCGGCCCGTCCGCGCCGGATCACGAAGACAGCGATCGTGAACAACAGGATCAGCAGCAGCAGGCTGGAGACCGCGACCGCGTTGGGATCGGCATCGGTGCCCCGCATCTCGCGCAGCTGCCAGAGCGGGATCGTCTCGAAGGCGGAGCCGGTGATGATCCGCGGCAGCGCCAGCTCGCCGATCACGCTGGCGAAGGCCAAGAGCGAGCCGATGGCGATGCCGTGCTTGATGTTCGGCACCACGACGCGCCGCAGGATGTAGACCGGTCCGGCTCCCATGGTGGTCGCCGCCTCGCAGAGGGTGGCGATCTTCGCCGAGCGCATGGCGCTGTCCACCGCCCAGAGATAGGCCGAGAAGGAGACCGCGATGGAGGAGAGCAGCAGCAGAAGCGGGGTCGCCTGGAGCGTCGCAGTCACCGGCCACAGCCCGACGAAGCGGTTGATGGCCGCGGCCATGACGATGCCGGGCAGGACGAAGGGGATCAAGGCTGCGAGTTGGAGAAGGGGGCGGATGCGCGGATTGCGCACATGGGACCAATAGAGCGGCGGCAGCACCAGGAGATTGATCAGGAGAACGGTCGCGAGGGTCAGCAGGAGCGATCGACCGGCGGCGGCGATAAAGTCGCGATCGCTCAGCGTCGCCCACCACCAGGCCAGAGTGTAGCCGTCGGGCAGCGGCCTGTGGCGCCAGACGGTCGCGAGCGAATAGAGCACCGTTGCCAGGATTGGCGCCACGGTGAAGAGCGCGATCAGCGCCACGGCTGAGGCGCGCAGCGCCGCCGGGCCGGCCAGGCTCTCGGGGTGCCGCCGCTTCATGCGATCCACCGCGCCGCCCGGCGCAGGAGCCGGTGGTAGACGAGGAGCGCCAGAGCCGAAAGGGCGATCAGCAGGATCGAGAGACAGGCGGCCTGGCCGAAGCGGTTGCTGCGGCCGGCGGTCTCGATGAGGGCGCCGATCCGGATCGCGATCAGATCGATGCCGGCATCGGCACCGCCCAGAGCGAGCGGCACGCCATACTGGCTGATCGCCCAGACGAACATCAGGAACCAGCCCGCGGCGAGGAAAGGCAGGAGCATCGGCAGGCCGACGCGCCACCAGAAGAAGCGCGGCCGGGCGCCACAGACGGCGGCCGCTTCCCAGAGGCGCTGCGAGACGATGCCCATGGCTGGTAGGGTCAGCAGCACGAAGAGCGGTATGTGGAAATAGAGAAACACATAGACCACGCCGGTGGGGTCGTAGAGATCGACGCCCATGAAGCCGGGCCAAAGCTCCTGCACCGCCAATGTGACGAGCCCGACGGTTCCGAAGGCGGCGGAGAAGCCGAAGACCAGCGCCGTCGCCGAGAGATTGGCTGCCACGGTCAGGAAGGCGATGCCGAGGGAGCGCCGCCCCGGGCGCAGATGCTCGACGGCCCAGGCGAGCGGCGTGCCGAGCAGGGTGCTCAGGGTCGCGACGAGAGCACCGACCCAAAGCGAGCCCAGGATCGAGCGGCGGACGAGCGGGACGTCGAGCAGCGACAGCCAATTCCCGAGGGTGGCACCACCGGCCTCGTCCTCGAAGCTGTCGATGGCGATCTTCAACGCCGGCCCGAGGAGCAGAAAGAGAATGACGAAGCCGAGAGGCAGAAGCACCGCCCAATCCCCGAGGAGTTGGAGCGGCCGAAATGGCCGGCGCCTTCCGGCGAGCTTCGATCGCCGGAAGGCGAGCATCGAGTCTGATCGCATCGACCTATTTGAGGACGGTCGCCTCCCAGGCCTGGGCCACCTTGTCGACCTCGGGGAAGCTCTTGAGAGCCGCAGCACTGGTGTAGTCGGTCTCGGGCAGCCAGTCCTTGGTGACATCGGCGGGCAGCTTGTAGCCGCCGAACACGCTCTTCATCGGATGGGCATAGGTGGCGGCCCAGGCGTTCGCTGCATCGTCGGTCATGGCGAAATCGAGGATCGCCTTGGCCAGGTCCGGCTTGTCGGTGAAGCCGTTGGGCAGCAGTGCCGAGGGCGCCCAGATCGTGCCGTCCTTGGGCAGGATGAAGGCGGCGTTGATGCCCTTCTTCTTCATGGCGGCGACGCCTTCGGCGAGGCCGTAGAAGTCGTATTGGATCTTGATGGCGCAGGCGCCACGCTCGAGATCGGGAATATCGCAGGGGCCGTTATAGAGATTGCCTTCGTCCTTCAGCTTGCGGAAATAGGCATAGCCCTTGCTCAGATCCGTTGCCGTGCCGCCCATCGCCTGATTGGCGGCGAGCACGGTCATATAGCCGGTGCCGCCGCTGGCAGGGCTCGGCCCCTTCACCTTGCCCTTGAAGTCAGGCTTCTCCAGATCGGCCCAGGATTGGGGCGCCTGAGGCACCGCTTCGAGGTTGACCGTGAAGCCCACGGCGCCCACGACGCTGCCGATCCATCCACCGCCGGGCTCCTTGTACTCGGCCGGAACGAAGTCGGAGCCGGCGGGCACGTATTTCAGGGTGATGCCGCGGGCGGCCGCCACCGGGCCGAAGGCGATGCCGATATCGGCCATCACCGCCTGCGGGTTGTTCTTCTCCGCCTCATAGGCCGCGATCACCTCGGCCGAGCCGATGTCGTTGTCGGTGCGGTGGCAGTCGGTCCAGCCGTAATGCTTGTACATGGCCTGGAACCAGGGCCCGTAGACGCCATCGTCGGCCATGCCGTCGGTCTTGAAATCCCGGCATTCCGCATGGGCCTTCTCGGGATCCCAGGCCGCCGCCTGGGCTTGCGCGCCGATCGCGACCAACGCCGGCAGGAGCACACTGAACGCGGCAAATGAAAGCCTCGGACGGGTCATGTGGCCTCTCCTGAAATTCGAGCTTCATGGGCCGGGGCGACAGCAGGGCTGCCCGGCAACGAGATAAGGCTATCTTATGTTGATGACGCTACGATGAAGCCGAGCTTATTTCGCCGATGGGTCGATCGGCCGGCCGGTGCTGATGAAGGCGGTGGACTGGTTGCCGAAGAAATAGGCGTGCACGACCTCGATGATCGGTGGATTCACCGGTGCTGCGGACTCCCAGACCACCAGAAAGTTAGCGCCGGTACCGCCGGTCATGTCCCTGTGCTCGATGAACATCTCCGTCGTCTCGAGCGGCGCCAGGGATTTCGGCTTGTCGAGAAACTCGCGGAGCAGCTTGCCGGTGCTGCCGTAATAGCGCACCGATGTGACCGTGATCGCGGCGGCCGGGTTCGTGTTGCGGATGGAGAGCATGGCCGAGAGCGGTATGCGCGAGGGATTGCCCGAACCATCGAGATTCCCATGCAGGATCTCCGAATAGACCGGGGCATAGATCGTCTGGCCACGCGACAGCGGCTGCATCTCGTCGGCCCAGGCCGTGGCGGCGAGGAACAGGCCCAGGGCGGCAAGAAGGAGCGAGCGCATCGGCGTCATCTCCGGCGGTTTCCGGTCAAGGCTAGCGGCCGCGCAGAGGGATCACAATATCGACTTCCGGACCATTCTCAGCACCGGCAGGAGGCAGCATGACCCTCGAGGGCAGGACGATCCTCATCACGGGCTCGACCGACGGGGTCGGGCGCCGGGTGGCGCTGCATCTGGCGAAGGCCGGTGCGGAGGTACTCGTGCATGGGCGGGACCGGGCCCGCGGCGACAGCCTGGTGGCGGAGATGCGGGCGGCCGGGAACGGCAAGGGCCGCTTCTATCCCGCCGATCTCTCCTCCCTGGTCGAGGTGCGGCGGTTGGCCAAGACGGTGCTCGACAATCATCCGCGCCTCCATCTTCTGATCAACAATGCCGGCATCGGAGGCGGCCCGGCCCGGCAGCGGCGCGATGCGAGCCGCGACGGGCATGAGCTGCGCTTCGCGGTCAACTATCTCGCCGGCTTCCTGCTGACCCGCCTGCTTCTCGACCGGCTGAAGGCAAGCAGCCCGGCGCGCATCGTCAATGTCGCTTCTCTCGGCCAGCATCCCCTCGACTTCGAGGATGTGATGCTGACCCGCGGCTATGACGGCGCCCGGGCCTATGCCCAGAGCAAGCTCGCCCAGATCATGTTCACCCTCGACCTCGCCCGGGAGCTGGCGGGCAGCGGCGTGACGGCCACCTCGCTTCATCCGGCCACCTATATGGACACCACCATGGTGCGTCAGGCCGGCGTCAGCCCCATGAGCAGCGTCGAGGAGGGCGCGAAAGCGATCCTCAATCTCGCGGTCTCGCCGCAGACCGAAGGAGAGACGGGCGTCTTCTACAACGGCCTCCATCCGGCCCGCGCCAATGCCCAGGCCTATGACGCCGCGGCCCGCGAGCGCCTTCGAGCCCTCAGCCGGAAGCTGACAGGGGCCGACTCCTAATCGGACGGCACGGGATCATTTTCGACCGTCTCCTCTTCGACGGCCTCGCTTCCTCGTCGCTTGGGCAGCACGGCCGCCAAAGGCTCGGGCTTTGCCGCGGGCTTCGGTGGCAGCGGGTCGGAGACGACGTCGAAATCGAACCGGATCATGATGACCTCCTCGAGGTTGGAGGCCGCTCATCCTTGGCGAGATTCCGTGCGGGAAGGGTCAGAAACACGAAAGCCGCCTTGGAGGGGCGGCTTCGGGATCTGCGTCAATGCGCGATACGGGAGCCGCCGGATCTATACCAGCGGTACCAAAATCGCGAGGAAAGTGCTGCGCCGGCAACCGGCTGCTCTCTGACCATGACGCGAGGCTAGCGCCGGGCCTGCCGAAAATCAATGAAGAGCCCGACCCTCGCCGTCAGCCTTGCCCGTCCGAGCCGAACGCTCGTTGGCTTACTCTATCAAGAGATTGGCTGACTAAATCAATGAATCTGTTCGTGAGAATTACGATCCTTTGGTGAGCTAGTCCTGCAGATCGAGACTGCCATGGTGGATGCGCAGCCGGCGGTTTCGCCCGGCC
>DATBBO010000015.1:0-1534 GCA_036270995.1 Dongiaceae bacterium
GCGTTGCGGATGCCATGCCGGGCGATGCCCTCGCGCAGAGCCTCCTCCAGCTCGCGGATCGATTCGCCGGCGAGATATTTCTCGCGGTCGAAGAGCGGGAAGGGACCCTTCTCCCGGGCGATCTCGATGGAGGCGGCATAGGCCGCGCGGCGCAGGGCCTGGAGCCAGGTCTCCGTCAGGGCCACCGCGTCGGCGGAGCCGTAGCGCGCCCCGCACATGATGAGCGCATCGGCGAGCCCGCTGACGCCGAGCCCGATGCGCCGCTTTGCCTTCGCCTCCTCCGCCTGCTGCTCCAGGGGAAAGCGCGAGATGTCGATGACGTCGTCCATCATGCGCACGGCCGTGGCGACGAGGTCGCCGAGACGATCGAGATCGAGTCGCGCCGTGGGCTCGAAGGGATCGAGCACCAGCGTCGTCAGGTTGATCGAGCCGAGCAGGCAGGCGCCGTAAGGCGGAAGCGGCTGCTCGCCGCAGGGGTTCGTCGCCTGGATGGTTTCGCAGTAGTACAGGTTGTTCTTGCGGTTGATCCGGTCGATGAAGATCACGCCGGGCTCGGCATAGGCATAGGTTGCCCGCATGATCTTGTCCCAGAGCTCGCGGGCGCGAACCACGCGGTAGGTGACGCCGCCGAAGGAGAGCTCCCAGGGCGCGTCCTCGCGCACCGCCGCCATGAAGGCGTCGGTCACCAGCACCGAGAGGTTGAACATGCGCAGCCGGCCCGGGGACTGCTTGGCCTCGACGAAGGCTTCGATATCCGGATGGTCGCAGCGCAAGGTCGCCATCATGGCGCCGCGCCGGTGGCCGGCGCTCATGATGGTGCGGCACATGGCGTCCCACACATCCATGAAGCTCAAGGGGCCGGAGGCATCGGCCCCCACGCCCTTCACCGGCGCGCCGCGCGGACGCAGGGTGGAGAAGTCATAGCCGATTCCGCCCCCCTGCTGCATGGTGAGGGCCGCCTCGCGCAGATGGGTGAAGATGCCACCCATATCGTCGGGAATGGTGCCCATGACGAAGCAGTTGAACAGGGTGACGCTGCGCGCGGTGCCGGCCCCGGCCAGGATCCGCCCCGCCGGGAGGAAGTGGAATCCCGAGAGCGCCTCATAGAACTTCGCCGCCCAGGCCTGGCGCTGCTCCTCCGGCTCGGCTTCCGCGACCGCCTGGGCTACCCGCCGCCAGCTATCCTCGATCGTTTTGTCCACAGGCTGCCCGTCGGCGGTCTTCAGCCGGTATTTCATGTCCCAGATCTGCTGGGAAATGGCGGCGACCTGCGGCATGGCGGCGATCCGGTGGCTCGGGGTTGATGAAAAGGGGCAATAGTCTAGGCCTTGGCCCGCGGCAGGGCAACGGGGAATGTTCCCTAAATGTTTCCCCTGCGCGGTCCGGTGCTAAGATATGGGGAGGGCTGGCAGAATCGAAAATACCCCCGGTTTCCACAGGCTGTGGATGATTTCCCCTGTGACTGAATCACGTCTCGACAAGAAGCCCCCGATTCGCGTCCATAGCGCGATGGATGGATCGCCGATCGCCCTCG
>DATBBO010000016.1:0-1526 GCA_036270995.1 Dongiaceae bacterium
GGTGGAGACGGAGGGCAATCATCTGCTGCGGCGCACCGTGGCGGGCTATGCCCGGCATCCCAATTTCGCGGGCGTGCTGATCATCGGGCTGGGCTGCGAATCCAACCAGCTCTCCGCCCTGGTCGTCGCCGAGGAGCTGGAGGTGGGCTCGCGGATCCAGACCCTGGTCATCCAGGAGACCGGCGGCACCCGCAAGACCGTCGAGGCGGGGATCGCCAAGATCAAGGAGATGCTGCCCGCGGCCAATGCGGTGAAGCGCCAGAAAGTGCCGGCGCGCCATCTGATCCTGGGTCTGCAATGCGGCGGCTCCGACGGCTTCTCCGCCATCACCGCCAATCCGGCGCTGGGCGTGGCGGCCGATCTCCTGGTGCGCAACGGCGGCACCTCGATCCTGAGCGAGACGCCGGAGATCTACGGCGCCGAGCATATGCTGCTCGGCCGCGCCGTCAGTGACGAGGTCGGGCACAAGCTCCTCGACCTGCTGCGCTGGTGGGAGGATTACGCCGCCAAGGATGGCGAGAGCCTCGACAACAACCCTTCACCGGGCAACAAGGCGGGCGGGCTCACCACCATTCTGGAGAAGTCCCTGGGGGCCGCCGCCAAGGGTGGCAACAGCAATCTTGTGGAGGTCTATCGCTACGCCGAGCCGGTGACCAAGCAGGGCTTCGTGTTCATGGATACGCCCGGCTACGATCCGGTCTCGGTCACGGGCCAGGTCGCGGGCGGGGCCAACATGATCTGCTTCACCACCGGCCGCGGCTCCTGCTTCGGCTGCAAGCCGGCGCCGAGCCTGAAGCTCGCCACCAATACGCCCATGTACAACCGCATGGCCGAGGACATGGACATCAATTGCGGCGAGATCCTGGACGGGGCGGCCAGCGTCGAGGAGATGGGCGAGCGGATCTTCAGGCTGATCCTCGCGACCGCCTCGGGCGAGAGGTCGAAGAGCGAGCTCCTCGGCTATGGCGAGGACGAGTTCGCCCCCTGGCATCTGGGCGCGACGCTTTAGGCCAGGTCTGCCGTCGCGCTTCGAAGCGGCAGCCGAAGCGCTCTCACTTCGGCGAGAAAATCCAGCCCTGCCATTGCGCGATCAGGAGCAGCGTTTCCAGGGTGACGCTCACCTGCAGAAGCAGATAGACCCACTTCCTGGCTTGATCTGATCCGGCATAGAGGGATGCCAGCGAAGAGCCGATAGCCGTGCCGATGGCGAGCCAGGCCGCGACGGGCCAGTCCACGCGGCCCGCATCGCCGTAGACGATCGAGGAAATGGCGAACAGCGCCAGACCCGTCGCGACCTTGATCGGGTTGGCTTTGCTGAGCGGAAGCCCGAGAAGCAGCACCAGCACAATCAGCCGCAGGATGGCGCTGTCGACGGCGACGATGCCGCCATAGGCGCAGAGAGCGCCATAGATCAGAACGCCGGCCCGTTCGGGCACGAGCCGGCCGCGGCTCGCGGTCGAGAGCCAGTGGTTCGGTCTCAGATAGACCAGAATCATGGAGACCACGGAGGTCGCCACGATGATCAC
>DATBBO010000017.1:0-1834 GCA_036270995.1 Dongiaceae bacterium
TGGAGCACACGCTTGCCACCGGCAAGCCGCTGAGGAATTAGGAGGGGATGGTGTCGGAGCGCAACTCGCTTTCTTCTTTCGTCGTCCCCGCGAAAGCGGGGATCCGGGGCCATGGATCTCGCTGGTTGCCCTGGATTCCCGCTTTCGCGGGAATGACGACAGGGGGTGCTTCGCGCGAGGGGAGCGCCGCCTGATGCCCGCCTATCAAGCGCCAGTCCGCGACATGCGCTTCGTGCTCTTCGAGCTGCATGGCGCGCAGTCGCTGACCTCGCTTCCCGGTTATCAGGAGGCGAGTCCCGATCTTTTCCAGTCCGTGCTCGAGGCGGCCGCCGCCTTTACCACGGAGAAGCTCCTGCCGCTGAACCGCAGCGGCGACGAGGAAGGCTCGCGCTTCGAGAACGGCACGGTGCGCACACCGGCCGGCTTCAAAGAGGCCTATGACGAATTCGCCAAGGCTGGCTGGGTCTCCCTGGCCGCCGACCCGGCCTATGGCGGGCAGGGCCTGCCGCTAGCCCTCCATGTCGCGGTGGAGGAGATGATCTGCTCGACCAATCTCTCCTTCGGCATGTTCCCGGGGCTTAGCCAGGGCGCCTACAACGCCCTCATGCTGCACGGCTCTGAGGATCTGAAGCAGCGCTATCTGCCGGGACTGGTGGATGGCAGCACCGCCGGCACGATGTGCCTGACCGAACCACAATGCGGTACGGATCTGGGGCTGGTGCGCACCAAGGCCGAGCCCGCGCCCGACGGCAGCTACAGGATCACCGGCTCCAAGATCTTCATCTCCGCGGGCGAGCACGACCTGACGGAGAACATCCTGCATCTGGTTCTGGCGCGCCTGCCCGGTGCGCCGGCGGGCACCCGCGGCATCAGCCTGTTCCTGGTGCCGAAGCTCCTCCCGGACCGGACCCGCAACCGTTTCTCCTGCGGCGGCATCGAGAAGAAGATGGGCATCCACGCCTCGCCCACCTGCCAGATGAACTTCGACGGCGCCACCGGCTGGCTGGTCGGCCGCCCCCATAAGGGCATGTCGGCCATGTTCACCATGATGAACGCGGCCCGCCTCGGGGTCGCTATTCAGGGCCTGGGGGTAGCGGAGGCCGCCTATCAGGGCGCGCGGGATTACGCGCTGACGCGCCTTCAGGGCCGAAGCCTCGCCGGCGCCAAATACCCTGGGCAGCCGGCCGATCCGCTCATCGTCCATCCCGACATCCGCCGCCTGCTGCTGGGCATGCGGGCGCGTATCGAGGCCGCCCGCGCGCTCGCCGGCTGGGTGGCGCTGGCCGCGGATGAGGCGGCGAAGCATCCCGATCCCGAGCGGCGCGAGGCGGCCGACGATCTCGTCGCCCTGATGACGCCCATCGTGAAGGCCTCCTTCACCGATATGGGCTTCGACTGCGCCAGCGCCGCGGTGCAGGTCTGGGGCGGGCATGGCTATATCCGCGAGAACGGCATGGAGCAGTTCCTGCGCGATGCCCGCATCACCCAGATCTACGAGGGTGCCAACGGCATCCAGGCCCTCGACCTGATCGGCCGCAAGCTGGGCCAGGGGACGGGGCGGCTGCTGCGCCGCTTCTTCCATCCGGTCTCTGCCTTCATCGAGGAGACGGGCGGCGAGGCGGCGATGGCGGAATTCACCTTGCCGCTGGCCAAGACCTTCGCCCGGCTGCAGCAGCTCACGGCCCAGATCGCCCAGGCCGGCCTCCGGGACGCGGAGGAGGCGGGAGCCGCGGCCAGCGACTATCTCGCCTTCTTCGCGCTCACCGCCCAGGCCTATATGTGGGCCCGCATGGCGCGCGTGGCGGTGGCCCAGCCGGAGGGTGCGGAAGCGGGC
>DATBBO010000018.1:0-3333 GCA_036270995.1 Dongiaceae bacterium
CTGATTCACGTCTCAAGCCGAACGGGCTTGAGACGATCAGGCTCTAGGGGTGACGTTATGGCGCGGCTGCTGCTGATCTCGCTGGGGAAGCTGACGGGCGCGCTGCTCGAGGCGGCGGCGCGCGACGATCATTTCGACGAGATCATCATCGCCGGCCGCCAGAGCGAGTATGGCCGGGCCAAGGCCAATCAGGCGCGGATCGGCGCCGCGCTGGAAGGGCATTTCCCCGAGATCACCTTCGAACGCTTCGACTTCAACGAGCCAGGGGCGGCCCTGCTGCTGAAGCGCTTCGCGCCCGATGTCGCGTTTGCGGCACCGAGCCTGCTGCCCTGGTGGAAGGTGGCCGCGAGCGCGAATGTGAAGGCCAAGGGCATGCCCTTTGCCGCCTGGCTTCCCTGCAACCTGGCGCCGATGCTGAAACTGGCGAGCGTCTGGGAAGAGTCGGAGCTCGCTTGTCCCTGGGTGGGGGCCGCCTATCCCGATGTGGTGAACGCCATCCTGGCGGCGATCGGACCATCGCCCACGGTGGGCTGCGGCAATATCGCCGAGGCCATTCCCAAGATCCGCTTCGCCGTCGCCTCGGCCACCGGGGCACCGCCGAAAGAGGTCGAGGTGAAGCTGGTGGCGGAGCATGCCCTCGAGTTCCGCCACTATGCCGAGCCGGGCGGCACCGCTTTGCCGCCCTATCTTCTCCAGGCGCGCTGGGGCGAGCGGGACGTCACGAGCGAAGCGCTCGCCGGGCTGATGCGGCCCATGCCCATCCCCTATGACATGGATTTCAACCTGCTCGCCGCCTCGGCCACGGTGGGCCTGCTGGCGGCGCTTGCCGGCGGCGGGGAGATCGCGACCCACGCGCCCTCGCCCAACGGCCTGCTCGGCGGCTATCCGATCCGCGCGAGAAGCGGCAAGGTCGCGCTCGATCTCCCGGCGCATTGGTCCCTGGAGGAGGCGGTGGCGGTCAACCGGCGCTCTCTGCCCTTCGACGGTATCGCCGAGATCGAATCGGATGGGCTCGTGCGGTTCACCGACCGCACCGCCGCGGCGCTGCGCGCATTGCTGGGGCGGCCGGTGGACCGCCTCAAGCCCGAGGAGGCGCCGACCCACGCGGCGGAGCTGTTGCTGGCGCTTTCTTAGTTCCCCGAGGGCGCACGCGCGAGGCAGTCTGCCCGGTTCCTCGGTTCTCGGAGGAGAAGCCGTAGATATCACAGCCGGTGGCCTAGGATCTCAATAGATTGGCGGATGTTATCAAAAAACTGGCCGACGCTATCAAGCGAGGAGTCAGCCGAGCGCACAATTTCTCACCCTGAATTGAGTTATCGTACCCGCGTCATCACCCTTTAAGAGCTAAACGCGGAATGAGGGACGAAGCCCCTCGACACCAAAAACTTCCTCGTCGAGAGAGAACGCATGAACGCCATCAATGTGATTCGACCTTATAGGCATCTGGGAACGTGGGTATTTGATGACCCACGGGTTGGCTTGGTTCAGGAACCCTTCGTAGCGGGCGCCGACACCATGATCGATCGGGCAGTCGCAGGGATCGGTAATGCCGAGGAAGGATTTGCAATGACCTTCTCGGCAACACCTTTTCCAGGACACCAGTTTCGGCTCGAATGGCGACGCGCTGCAGATGAAGGAAATTGGTATTACTCTCCGGACTTTGACATAGAGGGGTGGCTGTGCCCCGCTCTATTCAGGTACTTCGATACCGCGCCGCGGTACATTTATGTCCAGGTACGGAGTGTAAGCGCCGCATGACGCCGCTTTTGCGGCTGTCGGGAGAGGGCCTCTAACGGCACCATCCGCGCATGTGGGGCGCGTCAGCCGCGCCGTTCGAAGGTGAGGTAGGCGGGCTTGCGGCCTTCGCGGAGTGCCTTCTGCTCATAGCGGGTAGGTGGCCAGTCATCGGGACGCCGGTGCCCGTCCTGCGCCCCTTCGGCGCGGCGGAATGAGGGGTGCTGGGGCAAGTGATCCAGGATCCAGGCGAGATAGGTCGGGTCGTCCGTCGCGACGCGCAGAAGCGCCCCCGGCGCCATGATCCGGGCGAGGCTCGCCAGATTGACGGGGCCGATGAAGCGGCGCTCGGCATGGCGCGCCTTGGGCCAGGGATCCGGGAAGAGCAGGAAGACCCGCGCGACGGCGCCATCGGGCAGCCGATCCAGCAGGTCGCGCGCATCCTCGGGCCAGAGACGGATATTGCCTAGCCCGCGCGCCTCGATCTGCCCGAGGAGGCTCGCGATGCCGTTGCGATAGACCTCCGAGCCCACCAGCAGCAGCTCCGGATGGGATGCGGCCTGCCAGGCGAGGTGCTCGCCCGAGCCGAAGCCGATCTCGAGCCAGAGGGGGCTCGCGCGCGGCGCGTCCGGATCGAAAAGAAGGCGTGGCAGCAGCTCGGCCATCAGCCGCTGCTGGCCGGCCCTGAGGCGCCGGCCGGCGCGCCGTCCGTAGAAATTGCGCCGGCCGGAGGAATCGTCCGCGGCTTCGGGCCCGCCGCTCAGTTGATGGCGGCCTTCAACTCGTCGATGAGATCGACCCGCTCCCAGGAGAAGCCGCCATCGGGCTCGGGCTGGCGCCCGAAATGGCCATAGGCGGTGGTGCGGGCATAAATGGGACGGTTGAGGGAGAGATGCTCGCGAATGCCGCGTGGGCTCAGATCCATGACCTGCTGCAGGGCGTTGGACAAGCGCTCCTCCTCGACATGGCCGGTCTCATGGGTATCGACATAGACCGAGAGGGGCTTGGAAACGCCGATGGCGTAGCTGAGCTGGATGGTGCAGCGCGCGGCGAGGCCCGCGGCGACCACGTTCTTCGCCAGGTAGCGGGCCGCATAGGCGGCGGAACGGTCGACCTTGGTGGGATCCTTGCCGGAGAAGGCGCCGCCGCCATGGGGTGCGGCACCGCCATAGGTATCGACGATGATCTTGCGGCCCGTCAGCCCGCAATCGCCGTCCGGACCGCCGGTGACGAAGCGGCCGGTCGGATTGACGTAGAACTCCTCCTCCCCGCACATCCAGCCCTTGGGCAGGACGTTCAGCACATGGGGGCGGACGATCTCGCGCACCTGGCTCTGCTCGAGATCGGCGTGATGCTGGGTCGAGACCACCACCGAGGTCGCCCGCACCGGCTTGCCCTCGACATATTGCAGGGTGACCTGGCTCTTGGCATCGGGGCCGAGGCCGGGCTCGGCGCCGGAATGGCGGGCCTCGGCGAGGGAGCGCAGGATGTTGTGGGCGTAGTAGAGCGGCGCCGGCATGAGCTCAGGCGTCTCGCGGCAGGCGTAGCCGAACATGATGCCCTGGTCGCCCGCGCCCTCGTCCTTGTTGCCGACCGCAT
>DATBBO010000019.1:0-6186 GCA_036270995.1 Dongiaceae bacterium
CCGCTCTGCATGAATCGATCCATCGCACGGCCTTCAAAAATCGCCGCCTCGACGATGCAGTCGCCTCGGTCATCGGCTTCCTGATCCTGCTGCCCGCGGATTATTTCCGCTTTTTCCATTTCGCCCATCACCGCTACACCCAGGATCCCGAGCGCGATCCGGAGCTCGCGACCCCAAAGCCCCGGACCAAGGCGCAGTGGCTCTGGACCGTCACCGGCATTCCCCTCTGGGCGAGCCTGATCAAGGGGCTGCTCACCCATGCCTTGGGCCGCACGCCCGAACCCTATCTTCCCGGCAAATCGGGAAAGCAGGTGGTCCGCGAGGCCCGGATCCATCTGGCCCTCTATGCCGCCATCGCGCTTGCTTCGATTCTCGCGCGAAGCGATGCGGCGCTCCAGTTCTGGATCCTGCCGGCGATCCTGGGCCAGCCCTGGCTCAGGCTCTATCTCCTGGCCGAGCATACGGGCTGCCCGCTGGTTCCCGATATGCTGGCCAATACGCGCACCACCTTCACCAACCCGGTGGTTCGCTTCTTCGCCTGGAACATGCCCTTTCATGCCGAGCATCACTGCTTCCCCGCCGTACCCTTCCACGCCTTGCCCGCGCTCCATGTCGAGCTGGCGCCGGCTCTGAAGGTGACGGCCCAGGGCTATCTCTCCCTCCAGCGAAGGATCTTCGCCAGCCTCGCCTGAGCTGCTATGCGCCGCGGTCTCTACTCGGCCAGCCCCGGCGCCACGTCGTAGACACGGGCGCGGAACGCTCCAGTCAAGGTCTCCATCTCGCCGGCGAGTACGCGGCTCTCGCCGAGCGGCGGCACATGGCGGCGGATCTCCGCCACCAGCGGGGCGAGCGCCGGCGGCGCCTGGCGGTCCGTCGCGAACAGCGCCTGGGAGCCGATGGCACCCAGAATGGCGAGGCCGGCCTCGAGGCACCGGCCGGCCTCCTCCTGGGCGCTCCAGGCAAGGAAGGTGGGCGGGGCGACATCGTTCTGGCCGAAGCCGCCGCCCTCGCTGCCCGGCAGGAAGTTGCGCTGAGCCGCGCGCCGGGCCTGCTCGGCATAGCCCACCTGAACCATGCCAAGGCAGCCCATATAGCCCTCGCCCTTCTGGAGCTGGTCCGGCAGCAGCGAGTGGTTGCCATGGAGGAGTTTCGAGCTGTGGCGGTCCGCCAGCAAACAGAGATCCGCCGTGGCGGCGGCGAGGTTGTCCATGGCCGGATGGGCCATGGCGTTGTGATAGCCGCCGGTGCTGTAAACCCGGGCCTTGGGATTGCCGGGCCCGGGGGCCAGGAAGACGGGGTTGTCCGTGATGGCGCGAAGCGAGGTCTCGGCTGCCGCCGCGGCGGCTGTCACGGCACGGCGATACTGGGCCAGCACCCGGGGCAGGATGCGATAGCTGACCGGGGCCTGATAGGGCCGCCGCTCGGCATTGCCGCCGGCCATGAGGGCGCGCAGCCGGGCCAGGGTCTCCGCCTCGGCCGCATCGCCCCAGAGCTCCTCCAGCTCCTCGGCGAAATGGCCATGGGGGACCCGGATCGCCTCGGCCGAGAGGGCGAAGACCTCCTCCGCCAGCATCAGGCGCCGCTGGCCGGCCGCGGCGGAATCCGCCAGCAGGGCCGCGGCCGCCGGCGAGCCGTTGATGAGGGCAAGCATCTCCTTCTCGCCCAGCGCCATGCCCTCGGCGAGGCCGTTGAAGAGGGGTGCCAGCGCAGTGATCTCGCCGGCACCGCCCTGCCCGGCCATGCTGACCTTCGGCAGAGGCCGAGAGCGGAGCATGCCGGCCACCGCGGCCGCGACCTCGGGCGAGACCGCCGCATGGCCCTCGACATAATTGGCGAGCCGGGCGAAGACGATGCCGCGCACCACTCGTTCGGGCAAAGCTGGGCCGAAGGCCACGAAGGAGCCGTGCGGGGGACGCTGGGCATGCTTCTTGCGCTGCTCAGGCGTCAGGCGCTTGCTGGCGAATTGGCCATAGCCGCTGGTCACGCCGTAGATGGTGATCTCCGGATCGCCGTCGAGGAGATCGAGAAACTGCCGCCGCGTCTCGCTCATGCGCGCCAGCGCTGCCGGTGTGAAGCCGGCGGCATCGCCGCGCCAGGCGACGCGCCGGAAATTCTCGAGGGTGAAGTCGGCACGCGAGGCAAGACTGAGCGACATGGCGGTACTCCCGGGGAAAGCGGCCCGTATCTCACCATGCCGGGCCAGCCTTGACCATTGGCGGCCTGACCCCTTCCCGAAAGAGACGCTAGGCGCTCGTTTTCATCTAGTATCTCAGTCGAAAAAGCCACATTTAGCCGTATGAAGTTGCTGCAAATTTGCAGACAAGGAAGCTGCGCGACCGGTCGCTGCACCTGACGGCGGGCTTGCATTTGCGGGCCGGCGCCCGCAGACTAGAAAATGGTGGGCCGTTCGGGGGGCGCCGCGACTATTTCCACCCCGCGCATTTTCGTGGGGGAAGATTTAGAAGAAATGCGGTTGAGGCCCTGGCGGCTCTGCCAGTGGGAAATTTAAAAAAACAGAGCAGCTTGGATGGAAGAGCGCAATATGGGTGGCGGGGCAGGCTCAGAACTTCGCGGCAAGGTAAAGTGGTTCAACCCCGAAAAGGGATTCGGCTTCGTGTCGCCTGCGGATGGATCGCCGGACGTGTTTCTCCACGTGTCGGCGCTGAAGCAGGCCGGCCTGCAAGACGCCCCGGAGGGCTCGACGATCGTGTGCGAGGTCGGGCCGGGGCGGAAAGGCGTGCAGGTCCTGCGGGTCATCACGCTGGACACGACCACAGCCGTGCAGCGGCCGCCACGCCGGCCTTCGGGACCGCGCCAGTACGATCGGTGAGCAGCCACCGGCTCCGCCGGTCCGCGGAGCCACGCGTTAAGCTGCGATCTGCCGGCACGGGCTCCGGGCTCTCCGGATTTTGCCGAAATTCCTGTTCGCGGTATACCCGCCAGCGATGAGCTTCGATCCGCGCAGCTTTCGCCAGGCCCTCGGGTGCTTTGCGACAGGGATCACCGTCGTCACCTCCGTCGGCCTGGACGGCGAATATCTCGGCTTCACCGCCAACTCCTTCAATTCGGTCTCGCTCGACCCGCCTCTCGTCCTTTTCAGCCTCGACCGCGGCGCCTATAGCCTGAAGGCCTTCGAGGCGGCTGGGGTCTTTGCCATCAACATCCTGCGCGAGGACCAGGAAGCGGTCTCGATCGCCTTCGCCCGCGCCCTCTCCAGCAAATGGGAGGGCGTGCGCACGGAGATCTGGCAGACGGGCTCTCCCATTCTGGTCGATGCTCTGGCGAGCTTCGATTGCGAGACCACCTCCATGCATGACGGCGGCGATCACGTGATCTTCGTCGGCCGCGTGCTCCGCCTGCGCGCCGGGGTCGATGGCCGACCCCTCATCTACTTCCGCGGGGCCTATCGCCAGATCAACTAGGCGTCCTGAACCAATTCAAGACCTTGCCAGCCGCCAGTGTCCTGATTCCGAAAATCGCCGGACGAGAGTCTCGGGGGCTGCGGGACACTAATCATTGATTCGAGTGGCTCGCTTATCCCAGAAATCCGCAAGCGAATCTCTGGGAGAGGCAGGCCACTGGGGTCGATTGGTCCGGAATTGGCTGCCATCCCGTCCCGAATTGGTTGCCACTTCTTGCCGCGATGGAGGGGGGCGTGTAGGCTCGATTCATCGCGTTAGGCCGCCGCCGGCTGCAGAACCGGCACAGGGAGCAGGATATGAGCCAGGTGAAAAAGTGGGGGGACGAGGATTTCTGGGGTCTCGGCTATGAATGGGACCCGCAGTGGCTGCTGACCGACAAGCAGAAGGAGCTGCAGACGAAGCTCATCGAGCTCGCCCGCACCACGCTCCGCGACAACGCCGTCGAATCCGACAAGAAGCTGCTCTTCCCGCGCAAGAATTTCGAGGCGCTCGCCAAGCTGGGGCTGCTCAGCCTGATCGTGCCCAAGGAGCTGGGCGGCATGGGCGAGAACCATGTCTGCGCGGCCATGGTGGTGGAGACCATCGCGCGCTACGGCTGCGCCAGCACGGCCATGTGCTACACCATGCATATCGGCGCCGTGGCGGCCGCCTGCCTGCGCTACCACAACAACGAGACCCTGAAGGGGATCCTTCGGCGACTGGACAAGGATGTCTATGTCGGCACCCTCTCCTACTCCGATCCGGAGACGGGGTCGCATTTCTGGTATCCGGTCTCCTCCGGCGCCGAGAAAGTCGATGGCGGCTGGAAGGTGCGCAAGAAGGCCTCCTGGACCACCTCCGGCGGTTTCGCCGACTGGTATATCGTCCAAACCACCAGCCCGGATTTCGGCGGCAACTACGCCGACCTCTCCTGCTGGCTGATCATGGGCAATGAGGTGAAGGCCGAGCCCTCCAAATGGGACGGTCTCGGCCTGCGCGGCAACCAGTCGGGCACGCTGGAGGTCGACAATGTGGTGATTCCGGCCGACCGCCTGGTCGGCCCCAAGGGCGACGGCGCCAACTCCAATGACGAATGCGTCGATCCCTTCTTCCTGCTCTGCTCCTCCTCCTGCTGGAACGGGATCTCCCTCGGCCTCATCGACATCGCCAAGCGCCACACCACCATGAAGAAGCATGTCGATGTGGGCATGCGGGTGGCGGACTACCCCACCATCCAGGACTATGTCGGCGAGGCGATCTCCGACACCAACGCCGCGCGCGCGATGGTTTTCCAGATGGCTCGCGCCATGGACGAGGCGACGAATAACTGCGACTGGACGATCCACGGCGATCTCGCCAGGCTGCCCCGCGCCCAGTACCTGCACTGGATGTGGCAAGTGAAGTTCAACGCCGCGAAGAACGTCGCCCATGTGGCCGACAAGATGCTGCATGCCTGCGGCGGCACTGGCTACAAGCCGGGGCTCGGCATCGAGCGCTATCTGCGCGACGGCAAGGCCGGCTGGGTCATGGGCCCGACCAACGAGGTGCTGCGCCAATTCATCGGCAAGGCCTCGCTTCTCGGCTTCTCGAGCCTCGACTACTGGAACCAGGCGGTGAACGAGCGGGTGTTGAACAACGAGCTGAAGAAGCTCGACGGCGCGGCCAAGCGAGCCCTCGCCGAGAAGCTCATGAAGGAGGCGGCCGCCAGCAAGGCGGCGGAGTAGCGATCGCAGCGCCCATCCTGAGATTTGACGGCTCTTCGGGGGGAGAGGCTCGCTCGAGCCTCTCCCTTTGCTTTGGCCTGCTGCTGACGGCGCTCGCCGGTATCAGCCAGCCGGCCCGCGCCGATACCGCTTGGGCCCAGGCGACATTCAAGCAGGCCGAGGGCCTGGCCGATGCCGGGCAGTACGAGCAGGCGCTCGCCCTGTATCAGCAGATCATCGCCCGGGAGCCCGAGGCCAAGCTCTCCTTCTGCCGCGCCGGCACCATGAGTGCCGCCATCGGCGACTTCCCCCAGGCCATCGACTACTACAAGACCTGCGAGCGGCTGCTGCCGGACTCCATCGAGCCCCGGGGCGAGCTGGTGAAGATCTATCAGATCACCGGCGATTTCGCGGCCCGCGACCGGGAGCGCAATGGGCTCATCAACCTCCATAAGACCACGACGAACAAGGAGACCAAGGCAGCCGACCACTATCTGCGCGATCTCTTTGCCGTCGGCGATCTGAACGTCGCGGTCTGGGAGTATTTCGACCTGGTCGGCGCCTGGCCCTCGCGCTACCGCTTCTTCGTGCTGGGCGATCAGGGACAGACCCTCTACACCCTCGCCCTCAGCTCCTCCACCGCCGCCAATGCCAATGCGGTGAAGCTCCTCGGCCATCCCACCAAGGACTGGGTCTTCCACCTCGATCTCGAAAACGGATCCACGGTGACCACCCTCAAGGTCTTCGAGGGCGAGCCCGCCTATGACAACATAAAGCCCCTGGTCATCGCCGCCATCCGCCAGCAGGAAACGGCGAAGACGACGCCCTAGCTTCGCTCGCGAGAATCATTTCCCTCTTCCATTAGTCTCTCGACTTTCCCTCTCCCGCTCCGAAAGCGTGGGAGAGGGCAAAGAATCACTTCGGCAGCCCGTTCTCGAAGCAGTAGTAGAGCCGCTGATAGCCGGAGCGGAAATCGAGGACGCGAGCCTTGACCGCTTCGGGGGCGGCGCCCTCCACCAGGACCTCGGCGATGAAATCGGCGATCCGGGCCATCTCCGGCTCCTTCATGCCGAGGCGGGTGA
>DATBBO010000020.1:0-4186 GCA_036270995.1 Dongiaceae bacterium
GATCATGAGTCGCTTTCGCGCCAGGTCGATAGCCATGTGGTCGATTCGGCCGAAGACATGAGGCAGCGGGATCGTCCGCTTTAGGATGAGAGGCTGGGTGCCGGCGCTTGCCCCGCCGGGCCCGAGCAAGGCGGCGCAGGCGATGATGGCGGGGACAAAAATCAATAAAAGTCGTTTGATAGAATAGCGCGTCGCCTGCATCGTATTGCTCCGCGGACTATCGATAAACGATTTGCGATTGCTAGAAGTATAACGTCTCTTTGCTGTTCACGCCAGAAGTCCTGATCAGAGCAGCAATGCCACCAGCAGGCCGGCGAGAATGGAGACGGCGCCCAGCACGATGAGCGGCAGCTTGACGATGAGGGCGGCCAGCAGCCCGGCGGCGAGGCCGGAGAGAGCCTCGGCGCCGACCTGGATCGCCTGGTTGTTGCCCATGGCGCGGCCCTGTCCTGCCGGATCGGCGGCGTTGGAAAGCAGGGTGGCGCAGGAGGGGAGGCAGACCGCCAGCGCCGCGCCCGCCAGGAACAGAAGCGGCCAGAGGCCCGCCTCGCCGTGCGGCAGGATGA
This sequence comes from Dongiaceae bacterium, assembly GCA_036270995.1. Taxonomy (GTDB): domain Bacteria; phylum Pseudomonadota; class Alphaproteobacteria; order Dongiales; family Dongiaceae; genus DASXQK01. The sequence continues at coordinate 567 of DATBBO010000020.1, forward strand.
TCGCGATCATGAAGAGGCCGGTCAGCAAGCCCGAGGCGACGGTCATGGTCTTGATTGGCAGGCGCCCGGAAAGGAATCCCGTCAGCCAGAGATTGACCAGCACGATCGGCAGGCCCACCCAGGCGACGAATTCCGAAACGGCGGAGACGTCGAGACGAAACTCATCCACCAGATACATGGGATAGGAGCGGAAGAAACCGAATATGGCGAGGTAGAGCAGGAAGTTTATGCCGTAGAAGCGCCGCAGCCGCCGGTCGCTGAAGACCGCCAGGAGGCTCGCCAGGCTTTCGCGGGCGGGTGCCTCCCCGCTGGGGCCTTGGTCTCGCGGAAGCCGAGCAGGACCGCGAGCAAAGTGAGGGCGAGCAGGAGAAACACCGCCCAGAAGGGCGTGGCGTCGCTGAACCAGGATACCAGCTTGGGGTCGGTCAGCTTCCCGCCGCCCAGCGGGCCGATGATATAGGCGAGGCTCACCGCCATGTAGATATAGCCGAAGTAGCGGTTGCGCTGCTCGGGCGGGATGACGTCGGCGATCGCGCTCTGGGCGGTCACGATATTCGCCTCGGCGAAGCCGGCGATCATGGAGGCGATGGCGAGCAGCGCCAGGCTGTTGACAGTGATGGCGAGGCTGAGCAGCGCATAGCAGGCGGTGGTGGCGGCAAGCGAGACCAGCAGGATCGGCCGGCGGCCGAAGCGGTCCGAGAGGGTACCCAGGATCGGCGAACCGATGAACTGGCCGAGCGGATAGAGACAGAGCAGCAGGCCCAGCAGGATCGTGCGGGTGGAAAGCATGGTGCCCGCTGGGAGCATGGCGCGGTCGCTGAGCAGCAGCATGGGCGTGAAGACGGTGATCATCAGGCTGTAGCCGATGAAGCCCATGAAGACGACGATGTAGAGCGGCAGGAGCAGGTGCAGCGGCTGGCGCGCCGCTGCCCTCGCCGGGCTTGCGAGACTCACCGGGTCTTGTCCCGGTCGATGAGCGTGATGCCGAGCGCGGCGATGGTGACGCAGGCGATCGCCACCGACATGCGCAGGTCGATGGCCTGGTGAAGCAGAAGCGCGCCCACCAGCGCACCGATGGCGGGCTCCAAGGTCACCAGCACGCCATAGCTGCGGGCGGACATGCGTTGCAGGGCCCGGAACTCCAGCGCCGCAGGGAGCACGGCATTGAGGAGGGCGACCAGGAGAGCGCCGGCCACTTCGACTCCGCCGGCCTGCATCATGTTCCCTTCCCCCAGCATGAAGGGGAGCAGCAGGATGCTCGCCATCCAGAAGCTGAAAGTCAGACCGTCATTGCCCGGGAAAGCGCGGCCCGCCCATTTGCTGAAGGGCACGAAGGCGGCCCAGCCCAGCGCCGAGATGGCGGCCAAGGCAAGGCCATAGGGATCGATGCCGCCACCGACCTCCGGTGTCAGGAGGCCCACCCCCAGAATGGCGACGCCGATCACCAGGAAATGGGAGAGACGATGCGAGGTGACGACCGCGACCCCGAGAGGACCGAGGAAGGCGATCGCCGAGGCGATGCCCAGCGGGATGTGTTGCAGCGCCAGGAAGAAGGGCAGGACCATGCAGGCATTCGCCAAGCCGAAGAGCGCGATGAGAACCGCACCACCCCGCAGCCGCCTGTCGATCTTCGGCGGCGAGAGCAGGGTCAGAACGCCCGCCGAGAAGACCGCGGTGAGGAAGGCCGTGCCGGCGGGGCCAAGGCTGGAGAAAAGAAAGGTGGCGAAGGCCGTGCTCAGCTGAATCGAAAGGATCGCCAGCAGCAGCAAGGCCGCCGGCGGAATGCGGTCGAGGGCGCGGGATGCCGGCCCCCTCAGGGGAAGCGGGTCCTTCGGGCCGGGGCGCATTTCGCTCAGCGCGATCGGGATCATGGACGCGATTCAACCGAAGAGAATGGCGGCGTCAATGCCGGGCTAGAGCAGGCATAGCTGGTCGCCCTTCTTCGGCGGGACCTGGAAGAGATCGGTGCGGAGATCCCAGCCCCGGCGCTCGAGGCCATAGCGCTTGATGGCGAGGCGGAAGCGCTTGGCCAAAAGCTCGGCATAGGGGCCGTGGCCCCGCATGCGCTCGCCGAACTCGTCGACGTAATGGCTGCCGCGGCGGGCCCCGGCGATGAGGCTCTGCACATGGCGCGCCTTGCCCGGCACATGGGCCTCCAGCCACTCGGCGAAGAGATCCTTGATCTCCAGCGGCAGGCGCAGCAGCACAAAGCCGGCACCGCTGGCGCCGGCCTTCGCCGCGGCAGAGAGGATCGCCTCGAGCTCCATGTCGTTGAGGGCCGGGATCATCGGGGCCGCCATCACCCCCACAGGAATCCCGGCCTCGGCAAGCCGGCGCATCGCTTCGAGCCGGCGCGGCAGGGTCGGCGCGCGCGGCTCCATCTTGCGGGCGAGATGCTTGTCCAGGGTGGTCACCGAAATGCTGACATGGGCCAGGGATTTCCTCGCCATCTCCGCCAGAATGTCGATGTCGCGGGTCACGAGCGCCGATTTGGTGACGATGGTCACCGGATGATTGAAGGCAGCCAGCACCTCCAGAACGCCGCGAGTGATGCGCATCTCGCGCTCGAGAGGCTGGTAGGGATCCGTATTGGTGCCGAGCCCGATCGGCGCGGGCTTATAGCTGGGCCGCGACAGCTCCTCGGCCAAAAGGCGCGGGGCTTCCGGCTTGGCGAGCAGCTTGGTCTCGAAATCGAGACCGGGGGAGAGGCCGAGATAGGCATGGGTCGGCCGAGCGAAGCAATAGATGCAGCCATGCTCGCAGCCTCGATAAGGGTTGAGCGAGCGGTCGAAACCGAGATCGGGGGATTCGTTCCAGGCAATGGAGCTGCGGGTGGCGTCGATGGTGACGGTGGTGCGCAGCGGCGGCAGATCGTCATCTTCGCCGGGGTCATGGCCCCAGCCGTCATTCTCCAGCGGCCGGTTGCCGGGCTCGTAACGGCCGGGCCGGTTGGAGACGGCGCCGCGGCCCTTGAGCGCGAGATCCGGCAGCGCGGTCCCCGGCGAGGCGCTGCCTCCGCCGTCAATGGGCATGTCCCGGGGCAGCTTGCGTTCCCGGCTCTCCCGCGTCACCGGACGGGTCATTTGAAGCCGCCGGTCTCGAAGCTGTGGAGCTCGACGATCTTCGGCGGCTGCCGGCCGAAATCGCTATGGCGGACCCAGCTGGGCCGGACCTTGAAATAGGTGATGTTCGGCCAGGCTTCCCGTTCGCGGCCGTCGGGCCATTTGCGGAAATAGGCCGTCTTGGCTTCCGCCAGGGCCTCACCCGCCAACTCCTCCGCCTCGCCGTCGAGCTGCAGCGTCGTCTCCTCGCCCAGGCCGATCACCAGGGCGACCCGGGGATTGGCCTTGAGGCGGGCATATTTGCGAGTGGTGGTCAGCGTGTCGAAGATCACATGGATATCCCGGGCCTGGCCCATGAGCGCGATGCCGATCAAGGCGGCTGCCGGCGATCCGGAAGGGGAGGCCGTGGCGATCACCACCAGATCATGCCTCTCGAGGTAGTCGTGGATGAGCTCTCTGGCCGCGTCCTCCACCGGACACCTCCCTTCCGTCGCCGCTGGGAAGAACATAGAGGGTGGCGTGGAACAAAACAAGAACAATCTTCATCGTCTGTGGCAC
>DATBBO010000021.1:0-16370 GCA_036270995.1 Dongiaceae bacterium
CATCCGCCGTCCTCGATCTCGGTGACCGGCCATACCGACACGGTGGGTACGGCTGAGTACAACATGGCGCTGGGTCTGCGTCGTGCCGACGCGGTGCGCACGGCCCTGATCGCCGGTGGCGTGCCTGCCGATAAGATCACGGTGGCGAGCCGCGGCTTCACGGATCTGGCGGTCCCGACGGGTCCGAACGTCCGCGAGGCGAAGAACCGCCGGGCCGAGATCATCCTGCAGCCGTAATCGCAGGCTCTCGACCGACGACATTACCGGCGGCGCCGGGGGAAACCCCGGCGCCGCTCTGTTTTTGTCCGGATGGGTCCCGGGCCGCCCTATCAATGCCTCAGGCGCTCTCGGCAGCCATGGTGGAAAGCGCTGCGGGGCTGGCGTAGGATGGTTCCCATGTATTGCGAGACGACCGCGGGCATCACCATCACGGTGAAGCCCTACTACCTCGAAGAGCAGTCCGCACCGGATCAGTCCCACTTCATGTGGGCCTATCACGTCCGGATTGAGAACAACGGCTCGCGGACAGTCCAGCTGCGCAACCGCCATTGGCGGATCACCGATTCGCGGGGTCGCACCCAGGAGGTGCGGGGAGCCGGCGTGGTAGGCGAGCAGCCGGTGTTGCGCCCCGGCGACAGCTTCGAATATACCAGCGGCACGCCGCTTCCGACGCCTTCGGGAATCATGACCGGTTCCTATCAGATGGAGGCGAGCGACACCGGCGAGCGCTTCGATGTCAGGATTCCCAGCTTCTCCCTTGACAGTCCCCATCAGCCGGTCAAGTTGAACTGAGGCGGCGGCGGGTTCTAGGGCTCGCCCGTCGTCCCCGGGGTCCTGCTCCTTTTGGTAGTGGGGAGCGGCGCTGGCGTTGGATTCGACCCTCCTGGAAGGAGCCGCCTATGCCTCAACCTGTCGTCAAAAAGCGCAGCTCCCGCGCCCTCGACCTTCCGACCGAATCGCGCCGCGCCGTCAAGCGCCCGACGCGCAGCGAGGCCGAGGCGGCCGTGCGTACCCTTCTCCAATGGACCGGCGACGATCCGGACCGGGAAGGGTTGCGTGGCACGCCGTCGCGCGTCGTGCGCTCCTTCGAAGAGTTCTTTTCCGGCTATGGGGAGGACCCGGTCGCGATCCTGCAGCGCACCTTCGAGGAGACCGACGGCTATGACGAGATGGTCGTGCTGCGCGACATCCGTTTCGAGTCGCACTGCGAGCATCACATGGTGCCGATCATCGGGCGCGCGCATATCGCCTACTTGCCGCGCCAGCGCGTCGTCGGCATCTCGAAGCTCGCCCGCGTGCTGGAGGTCTACAGCCGCCGGCTGCAGATCCAGGAGAAGCTGACAGCGCAGATCGCCAACACCATCAACGAGGTGCTGCAGCCCAAGGGCGTGGGCGTCGTCATCGACGCCTCCCATCAATGCATGACGACGCGCGGCGTCCACAAGCCCGGCATGAGCATGGTCACGAGCCATATGATCGGCACCTTCCGCTCCGATCCCAGGACCCGGCGCGAGTTCCTCGCCATCATCTCCAATCCCGCAACGACCCAGTTGAGCAACGTATGACCTCGAGCCGCCTCGCCACCGGACAGAAGGCGACAGCTGCAACCCGGTTCTCGCCGCGGGAGATGCTGGCTCGCCTGATCGCCTTCGATACCACCTCGGCCGGCTCCAACCTCGCCCTCATCGATTTCGTCCGCGCCTATCTCGCGGAGCATGGCGTCGAGAGCCGGCTCAGCTATGACGACAGCAAGGCCAAGGCGAATCTCTATGCCAGCCTGGGACCCGCCGGCCCCGGTGGCGTGGTGCTCTCGGGGCATACCGATGTGGTGCCGGTGGCGGGACAGCCCTGGCAGAGCGATCCCTTCACCCTAACCGAGCGCGATGGCCACCTCTATGGCCGCGGCACCTCCGATATGAAGAGCTTCATCGCGCTCGCCCTTGCCCTGGTGCCGGAGATGTTGGCTGCGGGGCTCAAGCGTCCGCTGCATCTTGCCCTCAGCTATGACGAAGAGCTCGGCTGTCTGGGCGCGCCGCGGATGATCGCCGACATTGCGGCCAATCTGCCGAAGCCCGCCATCGTCATCGTCGGCGAGCCGACGCGTCTCAAGCTCGGCAACCGCCATAAGGGCTGCTACGGCTTCCAGATCGATATCCAGGGGCGTGATGGCCATTCCAGTGCGACACATCGCGGGGTCAATGCCATCAGCCATGCCGCCGCGGTGGTGGGCTTCATCGAGAGCATCGCCGAGCGCCACCGTCGCGAAGGTCCCTTCGATGAGGGGTTCGATCCGCCTTACACCACCCTCAATGTGGGCGAGATCGCCGGTGGCAGCGCCGTCAACATCATCGCGCGGCATTGCCGCCTGGGCTGGGAATTCCGGCCCATACCTGCCGTCGAGCCGAGTCGCGTGATCGGCGAGGTCGAAACCTATCTGGCCGAGGTGCTGCGGCCGCGGCTGGCGGCGCGCGCGCCGGAGGCGAAAGCCGAGATGTGGGCGGATTGCGTCGTTCCGCCCCTGGTGCCGCGCACCGATTCGCCCGCCGCCGATCTGATGCGCCGGCTGACCGGCGCCAATGAGACCATCGGGCTTGCCTTTGCCACCGAGGCCGGTCAGTTCCAGGAAATCGGCATCGACGCCATCGTCTGCGGGCCCGGCAGCATCGAACAGGCCCATCAGCCCGACGAGTTCATCGAGCTCTCCCAGATCGCCGAGGGCGAAGCCTTCCTGCGCCGTCTGATCGCCTGGGCGGCGACGTAGCCACATTTTTGTGGGCACCCGCGTTCGCGGGCATGACGGAAGAGGGAGATTGCGTCGGGCCCTCGCGCGCCGGCTTACCTCAGATAGCTTTCCAAATATGCCGGGATGCTCTTCTCCAGCTGGCCGTTCAGGTCCTTCATAGTCTGCTCGGTGAGGGTGAACCAGGTGCGCTCGCGATCATTCAGCGTGGCATCCTCGGCGACGGTGATGCTGCGAGAGGCCTTGGCATCGACGGTGGCTGCGACGCGCCCATCGGGCGCGATGATCTGAAGGCTGACCGCGATCGTCAGATCGTAGCGCTCCGATTGCGGGTTCTCGAAGTCGCTGAACATGCCGCTGTTGTTGACCGGGAGCTTCGTATCGATCGCGTCTCCGCGGAGCACCGTATAGACGGCGCGGCCGGTCCCACCGACGGCGACCAGCCGGTCGTGGCCCCATTGGGCGGCGGTGCCCGAGGGCGAGACAGGAAAGCTCTGCTCCACATGGGGCGGCGCCAGAGGCGGGCGATAGGCATCGACCACATCAACGCGCCCGACGGCCAGGCGATAGGGCTTCAGATAGGTGTAGGTGAGCTTGGCGAAGGGCTGGCGCGTGGGCGGCGTGTCGCATGCCGCCAGCAGGCTCGGCAGCGTCAGCAGGAGGAGCCATCGGCGCGCCATCGGCATCGGCGGGATCTCCTTTCCTGGGGCGATCAGGCCGCGAAGCCGGCCAGCGTGTCCCGGTCGAAGCGATACTGACGGCTGCAGAACTCGCAGGTGACCACGGCCTCCCCTTCTTTCTGGAGGGCGGCCAGCTCCTCGGCGGGCATGGCACGCAGCACCTCGGCGACGCGCTCGCGCGAGCAGCGGCAGCCGGCATTGAGAGGATACTTGCGGAAGACGCGCACCCCATCCTCGTGGAACAGGCGGAAGAGCAGATCCTCCGGCGGCAGCGCCGCATCGGTGAGCTCAGCGCTGCTGACGCTGGCCATGAAGGCGAGCGCCCGACGCCATCCGTCCTCGGCGGCTTCGGCTTCCACGCTCTCCTCCGGCGGCGGCAGGCGCTGGAGCATGACCGCCCCGATCCGCCAATGGCCGTCCTCCTCCAAGGTGCCGAGCTTGAGGGCGCATTGGAGCTGCTCCGATTGGCGGAAATAGTGATGGACGCAATCGGCCAGCGTCGCGCCGGTCAGCTCGACGATGCCCTGATATCGCTCGGTGAAATCGCCCTGGTCCACCGTGAAGGCGAGATGGCCAGCGCCCAGCATACGCGGCACCGAGGCTTCGCCGCCCTCCGGCAGGCGCGAGGCGTCGAACTGGGCATAGCCGCGCAAGGTTCCTCCGCTGCTGACATCGGCAACCATCAGGCGCACCGGCCCGTCGCCGGAAGTCTGCAGCGTGAAGACCCCCTCGTATTTGAGGGCGCCGGCCAGCAGCGCCGCCAGACCCAGCATCTCGCCCAGGAGGCGCGCGACGGGCGCCGGGTAGGCATGGCGGTGCAGGATCTCGTCCGCCAGCGGACCCAGCCGCACGAGGCGGCCTCGGAGGCCCTGCGCTTCGATCTGGAAAGGCAGGATGAGGTCGTCGCCGATGTCCATGGGCCGCACTATTGCTTGAGGCACCAATAGAGAATGCCCTTCTGGACATGGAGCCGGTTCTCGGCCTCGTCCCAGACGGCCGATTGCGGACCGTCGATGACGTCCGGCGTCACCTCCTCGCCGCGATGAGCCGGCAGGCAATGCATGAAGATGGCATCCTTCTTGGCGTGCCGCATGAGCCGCTCGTCGACCTGATAGGACCGCAGCAGATTGTGCCGGTCGGCACTGTCATGGCCGCCCATGGAAATCCAGGCGTCGGTCACCACGCAATCCGCATCCCTGACCGCCGCCTCGACATCGCTGGTGACGGTGATTCGGGCACCCTGACGACGCGCCCAATCGACAACGTCTTGCGGTGGGCGCAGATCCTCCGGGCAGGCGAGATGGAGCTCGAAGGCGAAGCGCTCGGCGGCATGAATCCAGGAGGTCGCCATATTGTTGCCGTCGCCGCTCCAGGCGATCTTGCGCCCGGCGATGGGCCCGCGATGCTCCTCGAATGTCATCACATCGGCCATCAGCTGGCAGGGATGTGTCCGGTCGGTCAGGCCGTTGATGACCGGCACCGTCGCATGCTCGGCCATCTCGATCAGCTTCTCCTCCTTCGTCGTCCGCAGCATGATGATGTCGACATAGCGCGAGAGCACGCGCGCAGTATCGGCCACGGTCTCGCCGCGGCCGAGCTGGGATCCGTCGCGCTCCAGAACGAGCGCCTCGCCTCCCATCTGGCGCATGCCGAGCTCGAAGGAGACCCGGGTGCGGGTCGAGGGCTTCTCGAAGATCATGGCGAGCGACTTGCCGGCCAGCGGCCGTGCATTGCCGTCGGGCGGCAGGTTCTTCTTGAAGCCGGCGCCGATATCGAGGATCTGGCGCAGCTCCGTCGCCGGCAGCCTGTCGAGATCGAGGAAGTGGCGTGGAATCATGCCGCCACGCTGGGCACGGCTTCCGCCACGCGATCGAGGATTGCCAACGCCTCCTCGACCTCCGCCGCGGCGATGATCAGCGGCGGCAGCAGACGCACGACATTGTCCCCGGCGCCGACGGTCAGCAACCCGGCGGCGCGGAGCCGGGCGATCATGTCCGTGTTGGGGATGCGGCTCTTGAGCCCGAGCAGCAGGCCCGCGCCGCGGACCTCCTCGAAGGCATCGGGACGGCGCTTGACCAGCTTGTCCAGGCCGCCGCGCAACAGCCTAGCCATCACCTGGACATGCTCGAAGAAGCCCTCTGCCAGCATCACGTCGAGCACCGCATTGGCCACCGCCATGGCCAGCGGATTGCCCCCGAAGGTGCTGCCGTGGCTTCCCGGCGTCAGCGCGCGGGCGGCCTTCTCCTTGGCGAGGCAGGCGCCGACGGGAAACCCGCCGCCCAGCCCCTTGGCAGTCGCCACGATGTCGGGCTCGATGCCAGCCCATTCATGGGTGAAGAGCTTGCCCGTGCGCCCCATGCCGCATTGGACCTCGTCGAGGAAGAGCAGCAGGCCGAACTCGTCGCAGACGGCACGCAGTCCCTTGAGATAGTCGGTCGAGGCCGGACGCAGACCCCCTTCGCCCTGGACCGGCTCGACCAACACGGCGGCGGTCTCGCCGGTGATGGCGGCGCGCAACTCGTTCAGATTGTCATAGGCGACATGATCGAAGCCCTCGACCTGCGGGCCGAAGCCTGCGAGGTGCTTTTCCTGCCCGCCGGCCGCGATGGTCGCCAGCGTGCGGCCATGGAAGGCGCCGCGGCAGCAGAGAATGCGGTAGCGCTTCGGATCGCCGAAATCGTCCTGATACTTGCGGACCATCTTGAGGCCGCATTCGATCGCCTCGGCGCCGGAATTGCAGAAGAATACGCTGTCGGCGAAGCTCGCCGCCACCAGCCGCTCGGCGAGCCGGGTCTGGCCGGGGATCTGGTAGAGGTTGGCCGTGTGCCAGAGCTTCTTCGCCTGCTCGGTGATGGCGGCCACCAGATGGGGGTGGGAGTGGCCCAACGCGGTGACTGCGATGCCTGAGGCGAAATCCAGATAGCGGCGCCCGTCGGTCGCATAGAGATAGGCGCCCTCGCCCCGTTCGAAGGCGATATCGGCGCGCGCATAGGTGGGCATGACTGCAGAAATCATGGCCTGGGCCCTCCAAAAAAGGCCGAGACTATCGGGATTCGCTGGGCCCCCGTCAAGGCGCGAGGCGCTCCGCTAGGCCTTGAGGCGCCAACCTCGCCGGAGCAGCGCATAGACCAGGCCGGAGAGCGCCAGAACCAGGCCCAGGATCAGTAGCGCCCCCTGGCTGACATCCGCCTCGGCATAGCCCGTCATGCCGTAGCGGATTCCGTCGATCACGTAAAACAGGGGGTTGGCGGCGATGAGGCCGCGGGCAAGCCCGGGCAAAGGGAGCGTGCTGTAGAACATGCCGGAGAGATAGGAGAAGGGGATCAGGAAATAGGCCAGCACCGCGGCGTAATGGTCCCAGCGCCGGGCCCAAAGCCCCGCGATCGTGCCCGTGAATCCCAGGAGAAGGCTGCCGGCGATCAGGAAATAGAGGAGTGCCGCCGGATGAACCGGCAGGATATCGGCAAAAGGCCAGAGCACCGCGGCGGTCGCCGCACCGGAAACGAGGCCGGCGGAGACCGATGCTCCGGCGAAGGCGGCGAGCCGCTCGGCGGTCGTCAGCGGAGCCATGACCACATCGGCGATCGTGCCCTCGAGCCTGTCGAACAGGATTGAGATGCAGGCCGCCGAGAAGGCGCGCTCGCCGACGGCGAACATGATGAGACCGGGGGCGATGAAATCGGCGAGCCCCAGCCCGCCGATGGTCGTTGCATGTCCGCCGGCGGCAACCGTCAAGATCAGCATGAAGATCAGATTTGCCAGCGCCGGCCCCAGCAGGCTGTCCAGATAGTCCTTCTGCAGCCGCCAGGTCTCCCGGCGATAGAGGGCAGCCGTACCGATCCAGTTTACCCGCCCGAAACGCCGCGGCCCGAGCGGGATCGAACCCGCCATCGCCCTTCCGGTCATCACGGCCGGAGCTTGTAGCCGATGGCGAGGAGGCGCCAGAGCAGCAGGCCCAGCAGGACATCCGCCGCGGTGAGCACGGCGAGGCCGGCGACGAGCGAGCCATCGGCATGGCCGATGAAGCCGTAGCGGAAGCCGTCGATCATGTAGAAGAAGGGGTTCAAATGGGCGATCCAGCGCCAGAACTCCGGCAAGCGCTGGGTCGAATAGAAGGCGCCCGACAGGAAGGAAAGGGGCTGGATGACGAAGTTTGTGACCGCCGCCATCTGGTCGAATTTGTCGGCCCAGAGTCCTGCCAGCACGCCGATCAGGGAGAGCATGAGCGAGGCGGCGATGGCGTTGAAGGCGATGAAGAAGCCGTCATGGATATGGATCGGCAGCAGGAGCGAGACGGCCAGGGTCGAGACGAGACCGACGGCGATGCCACGGGTGAGCCCGCCCAGCGTCAGACCGAGGGCCACCTCCAGCGGGCTCAGCGGCGGCATCAGCAGGTCGACGATATTGCCTTGAATCTTCGCGATCACCAGGGAGGAGGAGGTGTTGGCGAAGGCATTCTGGACCATGGACATCATCACGAGTCCCGGAAACAGAAACTCCGCATAGCTGACGCCCCCGATCTGCTGGACGCTGCGTCCCAGCGCCAGGGTGAAGATCGCCAGGAACAGCAGCGTGGTTACGAGGGGCGAGACCAGGGTCTGGGTGAAGACCTTGACGAAGCGGCGGACCTCCTTGAGGTAAAGGGTCCAGAGTCCGAGCCAGTTGACGGCCCCCAGGCGCCGCGGCGCGAGAGAGAAGGTGAGCAGAGGCTGCATCGCGCCGGCAACCTAGGCTCGCCGGCGCCGTCACGCAAGCGGTGCTGCGGGTCGTCCGGGCGCTCAGGGAATCTTGTAGTGCAGCTCGCGCCAGAAGATGATGCCCGCGGTCGTGTCCTGAAAGCTGGCCCCCGTCGAGACGCGAAGCTCCTGCAGGTTCGAGCGCAGGACGAAGCTGCCGCCGCCGCTGAGACCTGCGAGCGGGCCGGTGCCGCCCGTGAACTTCGAATCCCCGCCACAGCCGACCAGCGGCACGCCGGTGCAGGTGAGATCCATATAGGCCATGTTGCCCCTGGGGCCGATGAAGACGCACTGGCCCTCGCCGCGCAGCGTGGCCTTCTTCAGGTTCATATGGACGACCACCGGGCAGGTCATGGTGCCGGCATCCACCGGACCCTGGTCGGTATCGATGTAGAACCGGCCGGCGAGCATGCCGACATAGGTCACCTCGTTCTCACCCGTCTTTGTGAGCTCCCCCTGGGCCTGGAAGGTGGAGAAGGCCCGGATGGACTGCTCCTCGGCGGCCGTGGCGGCCGGCCCGCGGCAAAGCCCGGCCAGCAGCAGGACGGCGGCAAGGAGAGGCAGGCGGCGTGTGGTGTTCATCTCTCGATCCCCCCGTCAGGCTTCAGTTGTCGAACCGGATGTAGATGGCATCGCCCCCGACGCCGAGAGCGAGGCCCTCGCGCTTCGCCTTGAGCTGGATGACCACGCCATCCTCGTTCTGAAGCCAGAGCCCGCCATTGTCGCTGCTGCCCAATGTGATGCCCGCCCGGCCCTGCGCATAGGCACCGTCGAACTGACTGACATCCTTGAGATGGTAGACATTCCCCGTCGCCGTCATCGTCTGCACGCCGAAGCCGCCGATGCCGAGGCCGCCGATCGTGAAGGGATAGGTCTTGCCCTGGAAAAACAGCTTGCCGCCACCGAGATTGCCGCTGCCGATGAAGGCGATCTGGGTCTGGTTGATCTCTACGGTCCCGGAGGGCTTCTCGTCGGCTGCAAGTGTGGGCGAGGCCGCCACCAATCCAAACAGGAGCAGGGCGTAGAGCCCCCGTCGCCCATAGCTTCGACCCATCCGGAGCAAGTCGCCCATTCTTCGTCCCCTTTTGCTCGTGATCCCCTCGCGTCGATGATAGCAGCACCAGCGTCAACTTGACTATGTCATCCCGGCGCCGCCTCGGGGTATAAGCGGCCGTTGTCCATGCGCCTCCCCGACCTCGCCAGCCGACCGCTCATCGTCACGGTCATCACCCTTGCCGTGATCCGGTTCTTGGCCGTCTATCTCGACCGGCCGATCGCCTGGGCGATGCGGGGCGTTCCCCCCTGGCTCAGCGACCTGGCGGAGTGGATGACGCGCTTCGGGCGCGGTGACCTCTATCTCGTTCCTTTGGCTGTGGTGCTCCTGCTTGTCCTCTTTGCGGCCCGCATCCTGGCAGGAGAGCGCCGGCGCGCGGCGGCCCGCTTCTGGGTCTGGGTCACGCTCTTCGTCGGGCTTTCCGTTGCGCTGTCCGGCCTGCTGAACGACGTGATCAAGCTGATCGTCGGGCGCCCCCGGCCGACCACGGGACCGGTGGAGAATCAGCCCTTCACTTTCGACTATGCCTACCAGTCCTTTCCCTCGGGCCATACCGCCGTCGCCTTCGGCCTCGCCCTCTCCCTGGGTCTGCTGTGGCCACGTTGGCGCCTGCCCCTTCTCGTCTTCGCGCTCGCGGTTGCCGCCTCGCGGGTGATCCTGCATTCGCACTATCCGGCCGATGTCCTGGGCGGCGCCCTGGTCGCGTGGATGACCGTCACCTGGCTCACGAGCTTTTTTGCCGACCGCAACATCGTCTTCCGGCGCGATTCGGCCGGCCGTCCAGTGCCGCGCTTTCCAGACGAGGATATCGCGCCGCCGTGAGAAGGGGCGGGCCGGAGAAGCCCGTTTTGCCATAAGAATGCAGCCGACCTAATCTCAACCCGGCAAAGGATTGGAGGATCTCGATGGTGACGATGCGAACTTTCCGCGTGGTGTTCACGGCCGGCGTTCTGGCACTGACGTTGCCCGCCGCGGCCCTTGCCGCCGGCAGCAGCAGCAGTGCCTCGACCGGCGACAGCAATGCCGACAGCAATTACAGCATGGCCAAGACGGCCATCGCCCAGTTCAAGTATGACGAAGCCAAAGGCTATCTCGAGAAGGTGCTCGCAGCGAAGCCGGACGATGCCGATGCGCTCAACCTGATGGGCTTCACCGAGCGAAAGCTGGGGGACCCGGGCCAATCCCTCGAATACTACAACAAGGCACTCACCCTGAATCCCAAGCATCTCGGGGCCAATGAATATCTCGGCGAGCTCTATCTCGAGATGAAGGATGTCAAGAAGGCCGAGGAGCGCCTGGCGGTGCTGCAGCAGGCTTGCGGTGGCACCTGCGAGGAATATCAGGAGCTCAAGGAGAAGATCGAGAAGTTCAAGGGCAGCAGCAGCTGAGCTTCGTCAGGCCGCCACGCTGCCATAGCTCTCGGGCAGGGACGAAGCACTCATTACACTGACGATTGCGGTCGGGTGGTCTTGGCCCCTCAGAGTGACCTGGTGGAGGTCGAGACCCTCCAGGGAGAGGCCTGCATGCTCGGCGACGATTGCGGAGAAGACCAGCTCCACCTCGTACTCCTTGGTCAGCGCTTCCAGCCGGCTCGCCGTATTCACCGTATCGCCGATCGCCGTCAGCGTCGTGGCGCGGTCATAGCCCATCTCGCCGACGATTGCCGGGCCGGCATGGATGCCGATGCCGATACGCAGCGGCTCGCGCAACTCAGGCGCCATCGAGCGATTCAGCTCCTCCAGATTGAGGGACATACGCCGGGCCGCCGCGAGCGCCCGCCGGCAGGCATCTTCGCGTCCGCCGCCGATGCCAAAGAGCGCCATGACCCCATCGCCGATGAACTTGTCGAGATGGCCGCCGGCGGCATCCACCGCCATGCCCATGGCGCGGAAATAACGGTTCAGCAGAAACACGGTGTCATAGGGCAGGCGCTGATGGGCGAGCCGGGTAAAGGCGCGCAGATCGGCGAAGAGGATGGCGATCTCCTGCTCGCGGCCCTGGAGATAGCCTGCCCGCGCGTGGCTGTCGCGGGCGCTCCCCGCGACCAGCAGCGGGACGACCTGGACCGGATGAATCGGCCGGGTCTGGCAGGCAAGGCGCACATTGGGCGGGGCGCCGACTCGCTGCAGGACGCGGATCTCATTGATATCGGGCGGCGGCAGCTTTTCGAGCCCCGCCAGGATTCGCACGCGGCAGGTGGAGCAGCGCCCGCGCCCGCCGCAGACCGAGGCATGCGGAATGCCCGCCTGGCGGCTCGCCTCCAGGATCGTGGCACCGCGGTGCAGTTCGACACGCTGGCCGTCGGCATAGGTGACGATCACGGCATTCAGCCGGCGCAGGTAGTCGCGCAGATGCCGCGCCGCCAGAACCAGGATGACGAGCAGGGCATAGCCGGCAAGAAAGCCGCGGCGCGCCGCATAGAGGCTCGCGGCCTGCGCCTGCGTGGCAAAATGGATGCGGGCCTGGGCCTGCTCGAACCAGCCCGGCTCGCGATAGAGATAGTCGACCTCGCGTCCGGCCTCGACGAAGCCCAGGAATGCCAGCATCGGAATCAGCAGCGCCGCGGCGAAGAGATAGGGCTGGGCCTGGCCATACCACGGCTTCAACCTGAGCCAGCCGCGCAGCCCGATGCAGCCATGAAGCCAGGCGGCGGCGAGCGCCGCGATCTGGATCACCCCCTCCATGGGGTAGAAGACCCAGATCACCAGCAGGACATACTCATAGCTGTCATTGGTGCCGAACCAGGCATTGACCCCGCGCGTTCCCACCACATGGATGAAGATCAGCGGCGGAACCAGGAATCCGAGAAGGATCTGCGCCCAGTCGCCGCGGCTGAGGCCGTGGAAGCTGCGGCGCTGGAACAGCGCCCAGAGCGCCAGGAGAAGATGGACCAGGACCGAGCCGTAGAGCAGTACGGTCCCCAGGGGGTTGCGCCAGATGGCGAGGAACACATGGCTCCCCTCGTCCATGGCGGAGAGCGAGATCAGCCCCAGAGCATGGTTCAAGTAGTGGCTCGTCACATAAGCGAACAGGACGAGGCCGCTCCCGAGCCGGATGCGCCGCAGATTAACCGCCCCTTTCATGCCAACCTGTGCATGGCCGCCCTTCGCGATCTTGGGGCGGCAAGGCTGTCAGACCGCCCCGCTTGTGATAATAGACCCCCGATGATGGATTGTAAGACGGGTGGCGTCGGACGGTTGGGCGGCCGGACGCGATGACGGATCTCTCGGATATCGAGGACAAACGCCGCCGGCGCGAGGAGCGCCGGGCGCTGCGCCTGCGCGCGCTGGCGGAGGGGCCGCCCTCGCCCTGCATCAGCGTCTGTCAGATCGATGAGGCGACCGGCTGGTGCCTGGGCTGCCGGCGCAGCATCGACGAGATCCGCGACTGGATCATCATGTCGCCGGAGGAGCGCCAGCGCCTGCTGGATGCCCTGGCACTCCGTCGCTGAGACTGGCCCAGGGCGAAGGCGAAAAGGGGCCAGCGGCTGGGAGGTTGCCGCCGGCCCCGCCGCGTCGCGCCGTCAAGGCGCGCCCGCGGATGTCCGCCTACGCGATAGTCTCACGCCTTGGTTAGCAAAACCCTGCGGGTGGGCGGCCGGCCACAAGGGGCGGCGCAGTGCGCCGCCCCTTGTCCGGGAAAGCTCCAGAGGAGGATCAATATCCCAGGCCCGGCAGGCCCGCCGTGTGTTCTTGCCGCACGGCCTGGAGCGCCTGGGGGTTGAGCCCGAGAGCGAGAAGCACGGTCGGCGCGATCTCGGCCGTCGTCACCGGTGTGCGGAGCAGGACGGGCTTCATTGTCGGGGCGGAGACCAGCAGGGCGACGGCGGTCTCATCCCGGCTGAAGCCGCCATGCTCGGCGATCTTGCTGGCGCTGGGCTTCGTGTAGATCACCCCGGCGCTCGGAATGACGATGATGTCGGGCGCCCGGCTATCCCGGCGCGGATCGGCGAAGAGGAGCGCCACCTGCTCCGGCCCCAGGATCTTGTCGATCGTGGCGGGGCCCTGGTGGGCGGCCAGCGCGGCGACCGCCTTGTCGGTCTGGGTCTGGTCGCTCAGCCAGATCAGCGAGACTGCATCCTGGGTCACCTGCGCCCCCAGATCCTTCGACACGCCGTCCAGCAGGCCGGGAATGGTCTTGCCGTCGACGATCATCCGCCGCGTCGGATCGATCGGCGTCTGACCATGCTTGGCGCTGATGATGATCAGGGTCGAGCCGTCGAGATGATGGGCCTTCAGGGCGGCGATCAGCTTGCCGATGGACGCGTCGGTATGAGTGAGCGCCTCGGCGAGGCCGTCGCTGGGATTGCCCTGGCCGTCGCGATAGCCGTTGCCGGCCTCCTTCTGGGTGACGCTCACGGCCTGGAAGTTCATGCCGAACAGGGCGGGCACGCCGACGGTCTTCTGGCCGGTGTGATCCTTGCCGGCGATCTCGTTCAGCAGGGCGGCGACCTTGAGATCGTCATTGGCCTCGGCCTTGGTGCGCTCGCCATCGGCGCCGTCCGCGGCGATTTCCGGGGTGTAGAGGTCGTCCACGCCCTTGCCCGAGGGCCCGTTCACCAGGTCATAAGCCGGATGCTTGTCGGCCCAGGCGGTGCGCCGACCGGCGGCCTTCACCGCCTCGAAGATGGTGTTCACCCGCAGGAACTGATGCGGGTAGACGGGCTTGCAACCGTTGGCGGGATCGAGGGGCAGCTTTTTCGGATCGATACCGCCGCCGGCATCGACCTTGTCCGGATCGACGTCGATGGATTCGTCGAAGACGATCTCCGTGCCTTTGGCGCTGCAGTTGGAGCCCGGCGCCGAGAGGGTGCGGTCATAGCTGTCGTCGTAATAGACGCCGGTCGAGGCAGGTGTGCCACCGGTCACGATGGCGAGCAGGCCGGGAAAGGAATCGTTCGGGATCGCCGCGGCGGCGTTGGTGTAATCGACGCCATGCTGCTCCAGGCCGGCGAGGGCCGAATCCGGATGAGCCGCCGTGAAGCGGGCTAGATCGATGGCATGCATGCCATCGATACTGATGAGAAGGACATGGGCATAGCGCTGCGCCGCATCGGCCGGTTGCTGCGCCGCCATTCCCGCGAGGCTAGCGAATGCGAGCATGGCCGCGCCGGACGCCGTGGCGAGCCGGCGGCGGGCAAACGGATGATGGGACCTGGAACGACCCGACATGAGAACCCCCTGCAGGAGATGATGAGGGAGAGACCTAAGCAGGGGTTTGTTGCAGTCCTGCGATAGTCGGCGGTGGGCCGTTACCACATGGCCAAGATTTAATCTGGTAGCGTCAGTCCTCGACCGGCGATGGGCCGGCGGCGTCCCGGGCGGCCAGCGGATGCTTCTGGTGGCCCTCGGCGTCGAAATTGGCCGGGTCCAGCCAGGTCTCGAAGGCCCGGCTGATCTTTGGCCAGTCGCGGTCGACCATGGCATACCAGGCGGTGTCGCGGTTGCGGTCCTTGACGATCATGTGCTGGCGGAACAGGCCCTCGAAGGAGAAGCCGAAGCGGGTCGCGGCCCGGCGGGAAGGCGCGTTGCGGGCGTTGCACTTCCACTCGAAACGGCGGTTGCCGAGGGTCTCGAAGGCGTGCCGCGCCATCAGGAAGATCGCTTCAGTGGCGAGGCGCGTGCGCTGCAAAGCCGGGGCGTACCAGATATGCCCGATCTCGATCACGCCATCGGCCGGCACCATCCTGAGATAGCTCGCCATCCCGAGAGCGCTTCCGCTCGCCCCGTCGATGACGGCGAAGAAGAGGGGGTCGGCGGAGGCGGCGCGCTCGGCCAGCCAGGCGGCGAAGCCGGCCTCGTCGGGGAAGGGGCCATAGCCCAGATAGTTCCAGATCGCCGGATCGCCGCCAGGGCCGTGGGAGGCCTCGAACAGGTCATGGGCATGGCGACCCGCATCGACCGGCACGACCCGGCCATAACGCCCCTCCAGGGCTTTCCGGGCGGGCGGGCGCGCCGGCTTCCAACTCAGGCGAGGCCCCAGCGCCGCTTCCTCACGCGTCTCCGTATCCATAAAACCTCCCCGAATGCCGGGGCATGTTAGCGGCCGGCGAGCCACTTGTCCCCAGCGGCGGTGTCCAGGGATTTGCCAATCATATCAGGCGACTGGCGGTCGGTCCGGCAACACATCTCAGGTTGCTGTCATCTTTATTTAACATAACTGAAACATCTCTGCCGCCCTGGCTTCCTAGAGTCCCCCGCCGGGGGAGAGGGTCGGCTGCGCCGGGCCTTCCTCGCGCTGATGGATGCAGGGCCAACTCACGAGGCAACCGGAGAGACACTCAAATGAAACGTATTCTTGCAATTGCGCTATTTGCAGCGCTCGCCTGGACCGCCCATGTCACAGGCGCAAAGGCCGCCGACATCTCGGGAGCCGGGGCGACCTTCCCCTACCCGATCTACGCCAAATGGGCGGCTGCCTACAAGAACCAGACCGGAATCGGCCTGAATTACCAGTCGATCGGCTCCGGCGGCGGCATCAAGCAGATCAAGGCCAAGACCGTCACCTTCGGCGCCTCCGATCAGCCGCTGAAGCCCGAGGATCTCGACGCCTCCGGCCTGACCCAGTTTCCGATGATCATGGGTGGCACCGTGCTGGTGGTGAACCTCGAAGGCGTCAAGCCGGGCGAGCTGGTGCTGGACGGCAAGACGATCGCCGGCATCTTCCTCGGCGACATCACCCAGTGGGACGATCCCAAGATCAAGACCCTCAATCCGAACTCGAAGCTGCCGAACAAGGCGATCGCCGTGGTGCATCGCTCCGACGGCTCCGGCACGACCTTCCTCTTCACCAACTACCTCGCCAAGGAGAGCGATGATTGGAAGAGCAAGGTCGGCTCCAACACGGCGGTCGAGTGGCCGGTCGGCATCGGCGCCAAGGGCAATGAGGGCGTCGCCAACATGACGAAGCAGACCGACGGCTCTATCGGCTATGTCGAGTATGCCTACGCCAAGCAGAACAACATGATCTACACCCGCCTGCAGAACAAGGCAGGCCAGAACGTGGATCCGGGCCTGAGCAGCTTCGCTGCCGCGGCCGCCGGCGCCGATTGGGCCGGTGCCAAGGATTTCTACGTGATCCTGACCGACCAGCCGGCTCCCGCTGCCTGGCCGATCGTGGGCGCCAGCTTCATCATCGTCTACAAGCAGCCGAGCGATCCG
>DATBBO010000022.1:0-4644 GCA_036270995.1 Dongiaceae bacterium
CGACCACTTCTACCTGATCGACGTCCAGCCGGACGGGCCGCATCGCGCGAAGGAGCGCTTCGACATCTTCTTCTTCGGCGATGGGGCGATGAGCGAGGCCTTGCGCCCGATTCGCGAGGAGACGATCGCGCGCTGGGACTCGGTCTTCATCGAGGATATCGACGTGGTCGAGCGGCTGCAGGAAGGCCATGCCTCCTCCGCCGCCACCGGCGGGCGTTTCTCGCCGGCGCAGGATCAGGCCGTGCATCATTTCCAGCGCCGAATCCTGGAGCGCATGCTGGGACACCAGAAGGCCGCCCAGGCCGCCGAATAGGCCCGCAGGCGGCCGCGCCGTGGCCGCCTGCCATTTTCTTGCCACGCAACGTTCCATCACTCTCGTTAATTCGGTGGCAGGGGACTTGGCTGTACCCTTGCTCGACTCGCGGCATGAGGCTGCGGGAAGGAATCATGGATGTTGCGTCAGATCGCTCTTGTCTCGGCGACCGAGCGGGTCCCTTTGAGCGAAGTCGTCAGGACGGGGGCTGCGTTTCAGCGTCAGGTTTCGCGTGACCTCGGGCCTCTCTGGCGGGTGAAGGCCTGCGTCTCCGCCTTTCCCAGCCTGCGGGACATCCCGGTGGGATATTGGCCGATCGTCGTCGCGGACGAGATTCCGGAGCCGGGGGCGGCCGGCATGCATCTCGACCGGCATGGCAACCCTTATTGCTTGGTCGAGGCCGGGCCCACCTGGTCGCTCGCGGCGAGCCATGAGTGCCTCGCCATGCTCGTCGATCCCGGCGGCAGCCGGCAGATCTGGGGGCCCTCGCCCCTGGAGGACCAGGGCGAGGTCGGGTTTCTCTTGGAGGTCGCCGATCCCTGCCAGGACATCCAGTTCGGCTACATGATCGACGGTATCCTGGTCTCGGATTTCTGCACCCCCACCTTCTTCGAGCCGGATCGGGGCGGCGACCGCTACAGCTTCACCGGTGCCGTGGAAAAACCGCTCGAGGCGCTGAAGAATGGCTATCTCAGCTGGTTCGATCCCAAGCCGCGCGCCTGGTACCAGCAGCGGCGGTTCGGCAGCCAGCCGAAGTTCAGCCTCCTCGGGCGTCCGACCGACGCCCACCGGTGCCTGCGGGAATTCATCAACAGCAGCGAGGCCGACCACCGCAGGCTGTCGCATTTCAGCGCCGCCGCGACGGAGCGGCTGCGACCGCACCTGAAGCAGCATGGCGCGGCCGCGATGGGCGCCGCCGACCTGCTGCAGGAGGAGATCCGCGAGCTCGGCCGAAGGCTGCCGGCGCCGGCACTCGTGCAGCGGGGCTGAGCCTTTGGGAGAAATTCCTGCCATCCACGTCAATCCACCGGACTGATCCGGAATCACATGACGTAAAATACATTGACAAATACGCTCTTGACGTATAGCCTCCAGATGTCGGGAGAAGAGCGAGGCTGGCTGCAGAGCCCCCGCAGAAACGGAGCCGTAGCCGGGCGGCAAGCTTTTCCGGCGAGCGACCGCGAAGGCGGAAGCCCCGACTGCCTGCAGATTCCCTGCAGAAACAGGGAAAGCCGCCGGCCTCGATCCGTTGAAACGGCGCCGCATTGGTCCGGCTCGGTCGTCACCGTGAGGCATTCGGGCGGTGGACCCATGCCCGCGCAGGACCCTGGGGCGGGCGGTGCCGGTAGAACCAGCGCTTCACGACCTCCGCCAGCAGGAGATAGCAGACCAGCATCGCCGCAAGGGCCGCCAGCAGGGCCGGCGGCGGCGGCACGAAGCCGAACCAGCGCCCCAGCGCCGTGAAGGGAACCAGGATGGCAAGGGCGACGACGCCGAGGGCGGCGGCGGCGAGATAGGGGCTCGGCCGGCTCTGCAGGGGATTGCGGCGCGTGCGGATTACGAAGATCACCAGCACCTGGGTCGCCAGGGATTCGATGAACCAGCCCGTCTGGAACAGCGCCGGCCCGGCGCCGAAGACGAGCAGCAGAAGCCCGAAGGTCAGAAAGTCGAAGAGCGAGCTGACCGGCCCCAGCACCAGCATGAAGTTGCGGATGAAGCCGACATCCCAATGCGGCGGGGCCTCCATCGCCTCGGGATCGACCTCATCCATGGGGATCGGCATCTCCGAGAGGTCGTAGAGCAGGTTGTTCAGCAGGATCTGGACCGGGAGCATCGGCAGGAAGGGAAGAACGAGCGAGGCGCCTGCCATCGAGAACATGTTCCCGAAATTCGAGCTCGTTCCCATCATCACGTATTTCATCACATTGCCGAAGGTGCGCCGGCCCTCGCGCACCCCGCGCTCGAGCACCGAGAGGTCGCGCTCGAGAAGAATGATGTCCGCCGCGTCCTTCGCGACATCGACGGCGGTGTCGACGGAGATTCCGACATCCGCGCTATGCAGCGAGGGTGCATCGTTGATGCCGTCGCCCATGAAGCCGACCACATGGCCGCGCCGCTTGAGGGCGAGGATGATGCGGTTCTTCTGCGCCGGCGTGACGCGGCAGAAGAGGTTGACCTCCTCGATCCGGGCGCCGAGAGCCTCCTCACTCAGCGCCGACAGCTCGCTGCCCGTGAGGAGGCCCGCGACCGGTATGGCGAGCGCCTCGCACAGGTGACAGGTCACCCGCTCATTGTCGCCGGTCACGATCTTGACCCTGATGCCGCTTCGCGCGAGGGCCTCGAGCGTCGCCTCCACGCCTTGCTTCGGGGGATCGAGAAAGGCGGCGAAGCCGGCGAAGACGAGCTCCTTCTCATCGCCGACCGCGGCGTGGTCCTGGTCCGGCCCGACCTCGCGCCAGGCGATGCCGAGGACGCGAAAGCCTTCCGATCCGAGAGCCTCGAACAGCGCGCCGGCCTTCGCCTGCGCCTCCGCATCGAGGGCGCGAAGGCCCTCCCCGCCCGGCTCCTCGTACTGGCGGGAGAGCCTCAACACATCCTCCGGCGCGCCCTTGACCACCAGCAGGCGGCGCCCCTCCTTCTGCACCAGCACGGAGACGCGCCGGCGCTCGAAATCGAAGGGCACCTCGTCGAGCTTGCTCCAGCCCGTGCCCTCGACCCCGCCCCGCTCGAGGATCGCCGCGTCCAGGGGGCTGCGCAGGCCCGTCTCGAAGTGGCTGTTCAGCCAGGCGAGCTCGAGGACATGGCGGCTCTCCTCACCCGAAACGGCGATCTGCCGCACGAGGCGGATCTTCGCCTCGGTCAGCGTGCCGGTCTTGTCCGTGCAGAGCACATCCATGCTGCCCAGATCGTGGATCGCGGCGAGCCGTTTCACGATGACGCGTTCCTTCGCCATCCTCAGCGCGCCACGCGCCAGGGTCACGGAGACGATCATGGGCAGCAGCTCCGGGGTAAGGCCGACGGCGAGTGCGAGGGCGAAGAGGAAGCTCTCCAGCAGGGGGCGATGAAAGAGGATGTTGGTCAGCAGGACGAAGAGCACCAGCAGCAGCGTGATCCGCACCAGCAGCATGCCGAACTCGTGGATGCCGTGCTCGAGTGCCGCCGGCGGCGGCGCGTGGCGCAGGTTCCCGCTGATCTCGCCGAGCTCGGTTGAAGCGCCGGTCGCGACGACCAGAAGGGCCGCCGTCCCGCTGACGACGGAGCTTCCCATGAAGCCAGCGTTCCGGGCGCCGGCGATCTCCGCCTCCGCAACACCCTCGCCAAGCGCATGCTTCTCGGTCGGATAGGATTCGCCCGTCAGCAGGGCCTCGTTGACGAAGAAGTCCTTGGTCTCAACCAGCCGCCCATCCGCCGGCACCAGATCGCCCGCCGCCAACAGGACGAGATCGCCGGGGACTAGGTCCTCGGCCTTGACCGTGATCTCGCGGCCATCGCGCAGGACCGTCTCCGTCAGCGCGACGGAGGCCTTGAGCCGGTCCGCCGCCGTCTCGGCGCGATGCTCCTGAAGGCTGTCGAGAACGACGCTCAGCAGGATGATCGTTGAAATGATGACGAAGCTGCCGGTCTCCCCGGTCAGCGCGGAGATCAGGGCGGCAACGATCAGGATCAGGACCAGAGGGTTGCGAAAGCGCTCCGCCGCCTTGCGCAGCAGGCCATAGCGCCGATGGGCGCCGATGACGTTGGGCCCGTAGTGCTGCAGCCGCTCGGCGGCCTGCACGCTGGTCAGGCCGCCCGCGCCGCTGCCGAGCTCGCGCTCCAGCTCGGCCTGCGGCAGCTGCCAGAAGCCGGCGCGGGGCGCGGGCTCCGCCGTCTCGGGCTCTCGGGTCGCCCACCTCATGGCACGGGACTCCCTGGAACGGCCTTCACGATCGGGGCAGCCGCTGCCGCCCGGCTTCGAGCAAATCTAAACCCTCGCCGAGGCCGAGGCTTGATCCAGGTCAATGTACCGCGCGGCTGGCCAACTAACCTCGAATCCGGCGCAAATGCCAAGTGATGCGCCCGCGCAGGCGATCGGACGGGAGGGTATCGTGATTCGACGGGTCAGATTGGAAATGGCGCGCTGCCATGAATTCCCGGAGGCCAGCGAGGACCATGGCTATGAGCTCTCTCTGCCGCTGGGCCCCAAGGGATATCTCGACCATGATCATTGGATGAGGCAGCGGAAGGAGGCGGTCTTTCATCGCTTCTGGGGCGGCGAGGAGCAGCATGGCAGCTGCGCCACGGCCGCGAGGGGTGGACGCTCGCCTTCACCGATGGCGCCGGGGGCAAGGAAG
>DATBBO010000023.1:0-7261 GCA_036270995.1 Dongiaceae bacterium
CTCACTGAAGGTCGGGGCCGCCACCACGGGATCACCCGGGGTAGGGCTTGTGAAGCGCAAGGCCCCGTCGCGCCGCAGTATATCATGGGGAATTGCGCATCGGGTCATGGGACATCCCTGCCGGGGGAGTCTGTTACCGGCTCTCGTGATGGGTAGACCGATCAAGCGTGAGAGATCGCCGCCGGGTGCAATGTAAATCGCGTCGCGGGCATAATGTTCCGGCGCGCTGCGCATATGGTCGCCGGAAAGAAAATCGCCCGCTTTGGCCGCTGGCCACCGCATCGAGGACGCAATCGCGGTGACCCGATCCGCCGTAGCTTCCATCTCGGCGATGATCGATTCGCAGTCGGCGTTGGCGCTTCGCAAGAATTGCATCCAGACCCCGGATTGCTGCGGCCCGCCAAGCTCGCGGAATCGTGACCGCCAGCTATCGCCCGCCCCCAGCTTAGGACCATTTGCGGTCGGCGCCTAACCCGGAATTTCGAAGGAGTCCACGTCCTATGCCAGGTCCAGCCGGGCCTTGCGCCGGATGAAGGGCGAATGGATCTCCGCCTCCGCCGTGATCCGCCCGTCCGGCCCCCATTCGGCCATGCGGTTGAACGGGATCGCCGCCCGCCGATCGTGGTTCACGAGGGCATCGCCGAGATCTGCCTCCACCTGCCTCAGCCGCGCCTCGACGACGGATGCATCCGAATAGCGCAGCCCCGCCTCGACGCCATAAGCGATAAAGGGCTCGAGGACGGCATAGCCGACATAGGCCAGGGTGAAGTTGACGGGCCAGAGCAGCAGATCGATGTCGCCGCTGCGCCCGTCGAAGGCATAGGTCTCCGGGCTGGTGCCGACGGTGAGCGAGAGCATGGCCCGCTTGCCGAGGAAACGGCCTTTCTCGAAGCGCTTCTGGCTCTGATAGACCTCGCCATAGATCAGCACGCGATCGAACCAGCCCTTCAGCATCGCCGGGGGCAGATGCCACCACATGGGGTATTGCAGGACCAGCAGATCGGCGCGGTCGAGCTTCTCGATCTCCGCGGCAACATCCGGGGGGATCCTGCCCCGGTCCGAGGCATGGCGCTGCTCCGCCTGGACGTCGAAGCGCTCGGGCTGACGGCGCCCGGCGTAATGCTCGGCCCGCTCGCAGGGGTCGAAGCCCATGGCGTAGAGATCGGAGAAGGAGACGCCCCAGCCCCGTGCCTCCAGTGATTTGCGCGCGACCGCCGCCAGATGGGCGTTGAAGGAGCGGGGCTCCGGATGGGCCAGAACGATATGCGCCCGCATCTCTCGCCTTGGTCAGGAGACCGGCGGGGCGCCGCCTTCGGCGCGGCGTCGGGCGACGAAATCGGCCAGCGCCTCGGCTCGACCGGGGTCGAGCGGCGGCGGGGTGAAGTCGGCCAGCGTCTTCTTCCAGATCAGATTGGCGCGCTCCGTCGCGGTGCGCGATCCGTCCTCGCTCCATTGGCCGAAATTGCGCCAGTCGGAGACCAGCGGGGCGTAGAAGGCGCTCTGGTAGCGGCTCATGGTATGGGGGGCGGCGAAGAAATGCCCGCCGGGGCCGACCTCGCGGATATCCTCGAAGGCCATCTCGTCCTCGGAGAAGGCGACCGGCTGGAAGAGCTCGGCGAACATCTGCAGCATCTCGATGTCGAGGATGAACTTCTCGAGCGAGGCTGTGAGCCCGCCCTCGAGCCAGCCGGCGCCATGAATCAAAAAATTGCAACCGCCCATGAGGGCACCCCAGAGGGACATCTCGGATTCATAGGCGGCCTGCGCGTCCGGCGTGTTGGAGGCGTTTGCGTTGGAGCAGCGCCAGGGAATGCCGAGGCGCCGCGCGAGCTGGCCGGCGCCGAAGCTCGCCTTCACATATTCCGGCGTGCCGAAGGCGGGCGCGCCCGAGCGCATGTCGACATTTGAGGTGAAGCTGCCATAGACCACCGGCGCGCCGGGCCGCACGATCTGGGCCAGCGTGATGCCGGCCAGCGCCTCGGCATGGGCCTGGGTCAGGGCGCCGGGCAGCGTCACCGGCGCCATGGCGCCGGCAAGCGTGAAGGGCGTGATGACCAAAAGCTGTCCCGCCGCGGCGAAATCGATGATGCCCTGGGTCATGGGAATGTCGAGCTGCAGGGGCGAGTTGGTGTTGATCACCGTATAGGCGCGGACCGCATCCGCCAGATCCTCGACCGCGATCCCGTGGGCCATCGCCACCATTTGGAAGCAGTCGCGGACCTGGCCCTGCCCGCGGGCGTAGACCCAAGGCATCTTGTCGCCCAGGGTGAGCTGGGTGAGCGTTACATCGAGATGGCGGAACTGGGTAGGGATCTCCTGGGGCTCGACGCTGGCGCCCAGCAGATGGATGACGTCGTAGCTCTGGGCGAGCTTGGTGAACTCCACATAGTCCGCCAGCGTGCCGGCGCGCTTGCCGCGGTCGGTGTCGGTGACATGGGGCGGGCCGCCGACGGGGATCACGGCGACATGGCGGCCTCCGATGGTGAGGCAGCGCTCGGGCGCCCGGGCGACGAGCTCGATCTCGGCGGGCGCCTTGGCCAGCATCTCCTCCACCAGCCCGCGATCCAGGTGCACCATGCGGCTCTCCTCGTCTACCCTGGCACCGGCCGCGGCGAGGATACGCCTTCCCTCGGGCAGCAAAACCCGCATGCCCAGCTCCTCCAGAATGCGCAGCGCCGTCCGGTGCATGGCCTCGACCTGGTCGTCGGAGAAGACGCGCAGCGGCTCGAAGGGATTGACGAGGCGGCGATAGGTGCTGGCGCGGTGTGCCGCGCCGCTGTCGGCGCTCGCCCGGCGCCGGCCGCCGCGGCGCTCGCTCCGGCTGCCCTCGATGATGGTCATCTTTCTACCCCCGCATCCGGGCGCCCGCGGGGTCATGGGCGGGGCCCGCAAGCACCGTAGCACGGCGCTTCACGCCGATGACATGGACCTCGACGGTGGTGCCGGCGGCGCAGACATCGCGGTCGAGATAAGCCATGGCGAGGCTCTTGACGGTCGAATGGCCATAGGCGCCGGAGGTGACGAAGCCGACGCGCCGCTCGGCCTGCCAGACCGGCTCGAAGCCCGAGGCGTCGGCATCTTCGGCGGCGATCTCCAGCGTCACCAGCTTCCGCTGGGAGGGCTTGTCGCGCTCCCTCAGCGCGGCGTCGCGGCCGATGAAATCGCCCTTGTCGAAGGCGGTGAAACGGTCGAGCCCGCTCATCCCCGGGGTATAGGCCCAGGTGAATTCCCGCGACCAGATGCCGAAGCTCTTTTCCATGCGAAGGGAGTTGAGGGCGTTGTAGCCGATCTCCGCCAGCCCGTGATTATGGCCGACCTCCAGCAGCATCTGACGCAGCGCGAGCTGCTCGCTCGCGCGCACATTGATCTCGTAGCCGAGCTCGCCGGCGACGGAGAGCCGGCCGATATGGGCATTCAAGAGGCCGACCTCCATCCGCCGGCAGGCCATGAAGGGAAGGGCCTTGCTCGAGAGATCCGCCGAAGTCAGTGCGGCGAGCACCTCCCGCGAACGCGGTCCCGCCAGCGCGAAGCCGGTCACTTCGTCAGAGATGTTGCGCAGGGCCACGCCGCTCGCCGGCGTATGGTCGCGGAACCAGCGCATATGCCAGCGCTGGAGGTAGTAGGAGCCCATGAGCCAATAGCGGTCCTCCCGCCAGCAGAGGATGGTGAGATCGCCCATGAGCCGGCCCGAGGGGCTCAGCATCGGTGCCAGGCGGATGCGGCCGGGGCCTGGCAGCCGGCAGGCGAGCAGCCGGTCGAGCCAGGCGCGAGCGCCGGGACCCTGGACCTCGTAGCGGGCGAAGGCGGTGGTATCGAGAAGGCCGACTTCGCCGCGCACCGCCTTGACCTCGCGCCCGACGATCCCGAAGGCGTTGGAACGCTTCAGGGTCGGCGTCTCGCGGAAATCCCTGCCCGCGAAATAGAGCGGATATTCCAGCCCGTAGAGCGCCCCGAAGGCAGCACCCGCTTCGCGCATCGCCTCATGGGCCGGCGCGGTCTTCAGCGGGCGGCCGGCGGGAAGCTGCTCATTGGGATAGGTGAGCACGAAGCGCCGGGCATAGAACTCGGCGGTCTTGGCCTTCAGATAGGACCGGTTGGCCGCGAACCTGCCATAGCGGGCGATATCCATGCCGAAGATGTCGGCGCCCGGTTCGCCCTCGATCATCCATTGGGCAAGCGAGAGCCCGACGCCGCCACCCTGGCTGAAGCCCGCCATGACGCCGCAGGCGACCCAATAGTTGCGGAGCCCCGGCACCGGTCCCACCAGGGGATTGCCGTCGGGGGTGAAGGTGAAGGCGCCGTTGACCCAGCGCTTGATCCCGACATTCTGCAGGCAGGGAAAGCGGCGATAGCCGATCTCGAGCTCGGGCGCGATGCGGTCGATATCCTCGGGGATCAGCTCCGTGCCGTAGTCCCAGGGGGCACCCTCGGTGTTCCAATGCTTGGGCCGCGTCTCATAGATGCCCAGCAGCACGCCTTGATGCTCCTGGCGCAGATAGGTGAAGCCTTCCATATCGACGGTGAGCGGCAGCTCGCGGCCGAGCGCTGCAACCTCCGGCACCGTTTCGGTGACGAGGTAATGGTGCTCCATCGGCGTCACCGGCAGGTCGATGCCGGCCATCATCCCCACCTGCTTGGCCCAGAGTCCGCCGGCATTGACGACATGCTCGGCGGTGATCGTCCCCTGTTCGGTCACCACCCTCCAGCCGCCCCCGCTCTGGGGATGGAGCTCCAGCACGCGGTTGTGAAGGATGATCTCGGCGCCGCGCTTACGCGCGCCCTTGGCATAGGCCTGGGTCGTGCCATTGGCGTCGAGATGACCTTCATGAGGGTCGAAGAGCCCGCCATAGACGCCCGAGACATCGGCGATGGGGCAGAGCTTCTTCACCTCCGCCGGGCCGACCAGCTCGGACTCCATGCCCATGGTCTTGAACAGCGCCCAGGCCGCCTGCAGCCATTCCCACCGCTCGGGCGTGCCCGCCATGTTGACGCCGCCGGTCATATGGAGGCCGAGATCCTGCAGCCCCTCGGCCTGGAGCTCCCTGTAGAGGGCGATGGTATAGCCCTGGAGGGCGGCGATGTTGGGATCGGCGTTGATGGCATGGAAGCCCGCGGCGGCATGCCAGGTCGAGCCCGCGGTCAGCTCCTTGCGCTCGATGAGCGCGATATCAGGCCAGCCGAGCTTGGCGAGATGGTAGAGCACGCTGGCGCCCACCACGCCGCCGCCGATCACGACCGCCCGGTAATGGGACTTCATGGGGTATCCTCCCCGGCGTTAAGATACAGGACTGTATCGGATACAGTGGTGTATGGAAAGGGCTCCTCTCCCTGTGCTAGGAAACGGCCATGACCAACCGGCGCAGCAAGGCGGACGCCATCGGGCCCGCGCAGTGGGTGGCGGCCGCACGCGCGCTTCTGGTCGCCCACGGGATCGAGGCGGTGAAGGTCGACCGCATCGCGCGGCGCCTCGGCGTCACCCGCGGCGGCTTCTACTGGCATTTCCGCAGCCGCCAGGCGCTGCTGGACAGGCTTCTGGCGGAGTGGGAGGAGACCAGCATCATTCCCTTCGCCGAGCTGGACTCGGCCAAGCCCGATCTCGAATCCCAAATCCTGCAGCTCTTCCTGTTCTGGCTGCAATCGAAGGCGTTCGATGCCAGATACGATTCGGCGATCCGCGACTGGGCGCGTAAATCGCCGCGCGTGCGCCGCGCGGTCCATAAGGCGGATCGGCGCCGGGTCGCCTTCATCACCGAGATGTTCGGGGCCGCCGGCTATGCGCCGCGCGAGGCCGAGGTCCGGGCGCGGGTGCTCTACTATACCCAGATCGGCTATTACGCCCTCGATGTCGAGGAGCCGGAGGAGGCCCGGATTCCTCTGGCCGCTCCGTATTACGAGGTCTTCACCGGCCGCAAGCTCAGCCCCGGCGCGCTCCGGGCCGATGGCGCCTTCGGCCGGGCCATCGCCGCCCGGCGCCGGCGCGTCGCCCATGGCTGAGCCCGCCGAATAGATTGTGGGCGCTTTCGCCCATTGCTTTCTTCGTCATCCGGCGAAAGCCGGGATCCAGGATTTCAGGACTCCGCTCGTTGCCCTGGACCCCGGCTTTCGCCGGGGTGACGATAAGAGAATGCGGCCGGCAGATGCGCTTGCGATCGTCTGCAGAACACACTCGGGAGCATCTCCAATGGCTGAGTCTGCGGACCTCTATTCTGACGAAGCCATCGCCAGGCTCTACGACCATTTAAACCCCTGGGGAGCGGACAACGAATTCTATCTCGCTCTGGCGCGGGAGACCGGCG
Source organism: Dongiaceae bacterium (assembly GCA_036270995.1). Classification (GTDB taxonomy): domain Bacteria; phylum Pseudomonadota; class Alphaproteobacteria; order Dongiales; family Dongiaceae; genus DASXQK01. The sequence goes on from DATBBO010000023.1 coordinate 6,297, forward strand.
GGCCGGTGCTCGATCTCGGTTGCGGGACGGGGCTCGCGGCCGCGCGCATGGCGGGGGAGGGATTCCAGGTTGTGGGCGCCGATCCTTCGGCGAGCATGCTCGCCGTCGCCCACGACCGGCCCGGTGCGGCGCTGGTGACCTGGGTCCATGCAGTGGGGCAGGATCTCGACCGGCCCGAGCGCTTCGGCCTCGTCTACATGACGGGCCATGCCTTTCAGGCGCTGCTGACCGACGAGGCGGCGGTGGCGCTGCTGCGGAACGCCGGCCGGCATCTGGCCCCCGGCGGGCGTCTTGCCTTCGAGACCCGCAATCCCGCCGTCGAGAAATGGCGCAGCTGGAACCCGTCGGAGTGGCGCGAGCTGGTGCAGATCCCGGGGCAGGGGCGGGTCGAGGAGACCGGCGATGCCGCGCATGATCCGCCGACGGACATCGTCACCATCCGCCATCTCTACCGCTATCTGGATCGCGGGTTGGAGCGGCGCGCGCTCTCGCGCATCCGCTTCATCGGGAAGGCACATCTTGCCCGCCTGATCGAGGAAGCCGGTCTCGCGCCGCTCGCCTTCTACGGCTGGTGGGACCGAAGTCCGGTCACCCCCGAAAGCCGGGAGATCATTGCAGTCTTGGCACGGCGGGAATAGAGCGGCTCAGGCGCCGCCGACGCTCGCGACCCAGCGCTCGAGATCGGCGGCGGACATGGCGCCCGCCCGCCGCGCCACTTCCTTGCCATGGCGGAAGACGGCGAGCGTCGGGATGCTCTGGATGCCGTAGCGATTGGCGAGATCCGGCTCCTCGTCGACATTGACCTTCACCAGCCGGAGCCTGGGCTCGAGCCGGCCTGCGGCGCGCTCGAACTCCGGTGCCATGGCCCGGCAGGGGCCGCACCAGGGCGCCCAGAAATCGACCAGCAGGGGAAGATCGCCCTTCTCGAGATGCCGGTCGAAGCGCGCCCGGTCGAGGGCGAGGGG
>DATBBO010000024.1:0-1907 GCA_036270995.1 Dongiaceae bacterium
CAACTTAATTGATTGACTATGGCACATGACTTCCGCCAAGCGGGGATTCGAGCCTGAGACGACGCTGCCGGCCCGCATCGCGGCGGTCCGGCGCTTCAACCGCTTCTATACCCGCCGGATCGGCGTGCTTCAGGAAGGCTTCCTGAGGACCGCCTTCTCTTTGACCGAAGGCCGCGTGCTTTACGAGCTCGCCCATCGCGAGGCGGTGACGGCGAGCGCGCTGGCCCGCGATCTCGACCTCGATCCCGGCTATCTCAGCCGCATCCTGAAGGGCTTCGAGGCCCGCGGCCTGATCACCCGCGCCGCCAGCGTCGAGGATGCCCGGCAGAGCCTGCTGAGCCTGACGCCCGCCGGCCGGGCGGCCTTCGCCCCCCTCGACCGCCGCTCCCAGGAGGAGATCGGTGGCATGCTGGAGGCCCTGCCGGTACCGAGCCAGAAGCGCCTGGTCGCCCAGATGGCCGAGATCGAATCCATGCTGGGCGAGCAGCCCGCGGCTGCGGCGCCCTATCTTCTCCGGCCCCATCGGCCGGGAGATCTTGGCTGGATCGTCCATCGTCACGGCGCTCTCTATGCCGAGGAATATGGCTGGGACGAGAGCTTCGAGGCGCTGGTGGCGGAGATCGCCGCCAAATTCCTAAGGGAGTTCGATCCCCGGCGCGAGCGCTGCTGGATTGCCGAGCGCGAGGGGGAGATCCTGGGCTCGGTGAGGGTGGTCCGCCAGAGCGACGAGGTGGCGAAGCTCCGCCTGCTGTTGGTGGAGCCCAAGGCCCGCGGGCTCGGCCTGGGGCGCCGGCTGGTGGAGGAGTGCCTGCGCTTCGCCCGTCTCTCGGGCTACAGGCGCATGACGCTCTGGACCAACGACATCCTCCATGCCGCGCGCCGCATCTACGAGCAGGCGGGCTTCCATCTCACCGCCGAAGAGCCGCACCGCTCCTTCGGCCACGATCTCGTCAGCCAGACCTGGGAGCGCGATCTCGCCGAGCCCGGGTGAGGGCCTCCACGGGAAGTGCTCGGCTCTCCGGTTGTGCTCTCTCTATGTCTCGACCGCTATTCTCGCGCGTCTATTTTCATGATTGCTCGACAAATGGTGGTGTCGCATCGGGACTGCGGCTCTGGAGCGTCGCCGCGCCGTTCATTACACTGTCACCGAGGACAGGTTATGAGGGCGGTCCTCGACAATTTCAGCCAATCCACCAATCCAGTCAGGAGCAACAGGGATGACAAACGCTCGGTCAGCAACCCGACTTGGCCAAGCCGTGGCCGCGATTGCCTTGATGGCCTGCGCCGCCGCCGCGCCCGGCCAGGCGCAGACGACCAAGACGCCGATCAAGCATGTGATCGTGATGTTCCAGGAGAACATCTCCTTCGATCACTATTTCGGCACCTATCCCAACGCGCTCAATCTGCCCGGTGAGCCGCCCTTTCAGGCCGCGCCCGGGACGCCGACCGTCAACGGCCTGACCGGGGCGCTGCTGACCGCCAATCCCAACAAGGCCAATCCCTACCGCCTGCCGCCCAGCAAGGCCGCGACCTGCGACATGGATCACGACTACACGCCGGAGCAGAAGGCCTTCAACGGCGGCGTGATGGACAAGTTCGTCGAATACACCTCGCCCTATTCCGACGAGAAGGGCTGCGAGCCGAACGAGGTGATGGCCTATTTCGACGGCAACACCGTGACGGCGCTCTGGAACTACGCCCAGCACTTCGCCATGAACGACAACTCGATCGGTACCACCTTCGGGCCGTCCGCACCCGGCGCGATCAACCTGGTCTCGGGCAATACCGGCAATGTCGACATGACGCATGCGGTCAACAATCCATCGATTGCCACCCCCACCAAGCCCAACGCCGACCTGGTCTCCGACGGCAAGGGTGGATACTCCCTCATCGGTGACGCGCAACCG
>DATBBO010000025.1:0-2637 GCA_036270995.1 Dongiaceae bacterium
GAAGGTGCCGGCGGACCTGGTGGTGGTCGAGGAGGGCGACCATTCCTTCAAGGTGCCGAAGGCGACAGGGCGGACGCAGACACAGGTGTTCGACTTCGTGCTGGACGGGATCGAGGGATGGCTGAAGAAACGGGTTGTTGGGAAGGCGGCGAAGACGACGTCATAGGCGGGTCGACGAGCAGAGCGGCTGCCCTGGACCCCGGCTTTCGCCGGGGTGACGAATAGAGGCGGAGGGGCGGGATGGAAGGGACGACGCTTCTACCTACCCCCGCATCTCCGCGAGCCCATCCACATCCCGCACGGAGATGCAGATGCTGGCCAGCGTGCGCTCCTCGCCATAGGGCCAGGGGCGGCCGCGATGGAGGGTGGCGCGCTCGTCCCAGATCAGCACGTCGCCGGGCCGCCAGGCATGGGTGTAGACAGAGCCCTCGCGGGTGGCGAAGGCGATCAGCGCGTCGATGAGCTTCTGCCCCTCCTCCTCCGCCATCCCCTCCACGGCATAGGCGTGGGAGGCGAGGTAGAGGGCCTCCTCGCCGGTGACGGGATTGCGCCAGATCGCCTTCCAGGCCTGGTCCGGCCATTTGGTGAACATCTCCTCCTTGGCGAGATCGGGGGAGATCTTGCGGCGGGAATGAGCGTAGCGGTGGCGGACCACAGCGCCCCGCGCCTTGGCCTTCAGATCCTCCGGCAGCTCGCGCCAGGCGGCGCGGGTGGAGACGAACTCGGTCTCCCCGCCGGTCGAGCTCAGGACCCGGGCGGCGAGGATATTGGCCAGCGCCGGCACCGGCAGGAAGGTGCTGTCGGTATGCCAGAGCTGGTTGGCCATGAGGTTGAGGGTGAGCTTGTCCGCCGCGGCGGCGAGCGCGCCGTCCTTCTCCCGGTTGCTGACCGGGCTGATCCTGGGATCGGGGCCGTCCTTGCCCTGGGAGCGGTCCTCGATCGGGCCGAACAGCGCGCCGAAGGCGAGATGGGCCGCATCGTCCAGACGCTGATCGCGGAAGAGGAGCAGCGAGTGGGTCTCGAAGGCCCGGCGGATGGCGGGGTAGCCCTGCTCCGTCGTCACATGGCGGAGATCGACCCCGTGGATCTCGACCCCGAAGCGGGGATGGAGCGGGGTGGTGCGGAATGAGTCCATCGAGCCTAACGACCTCGTGTTCGAAACGTTAACGGAGCAGGGCCTATGATAGCGCGCCGGCGCGTCGACGCCACCACGGCCGAGGCGGCGCCATGATCCGCGCAACGCCCCCGGGGGTCGCCATGTTCTCACGCCGCGCCTTCATGATGTCCGCCGCCGCGATCACCGGCGCTGGCGGCCTGGCCACGTGCCTGGCCCCGGGCCGGGCCGCGGCCGACGGGCCGGTCACGGTGCTGAAGCTCCAGCGCCGGACCATCGAGGTGAACGGCAAGCCCGCCTCGGTCTACGGCATCCGCCAGCCCGACGGCACCGACGGCCTGACCACGGCGGTGGGCAAGACCTTTCGCGTCAGGGTGGAGAACGGGATCGAGGCGCCGAGCCTCATCCACTGGCATGGCCTGACCCCGCCCTGGCAGCAGGACGGCGTGCCGGGCATCTCCGGCCCGCCCATCCCGCCGGGCGGCAGCGCCGATTACGACTTCCCCTTGCGCTTCGGCGGCACCTTCTGGATGCACTCCCATCAGGGGCTCCAGGAGCAGCTCCTCATGGCGGCCCCGCTCATCATCCGCGACCAGCGCGACCTCGCGGACCAGCAGGAGATCGTGCTGGTGCTGGCCGATTTCAGCTTCACCCCGCCGGAGGAGATCTTCGCGGCGCTGAAGAAGGGCGGCAGCATGGCCATGGGCGGGTCCGGGGCTGGGGCCGCTACCATGGCGGGCGGTGCATCCTCCGCTTCGGCCAGCATGGCGGGGATGAGCATGGCCAGCTCGTCAGGCTCTTCCGCCGCCTCGGGCGCCATGGCCGGCGGAAATATGGCGATGAACAGCGGAGCTGCGGGGCCGGATCTGAACGACGTCAAATACGACGCCTTCCTCGCCAATGACCGCACGCTCGCCGACCCCGAGGTGGTGAAGGTCGAGCCCGGCGGGCGGGTGCTGCTGCGGATCGTCAACAGCTCCTCGATGAGCAACTATCACATCGATCTCGGCCAGCTCGAGGGCGAGCTCTCCGCCGTGGACGGCTTCCCCGTAGCACCCGTCCCGGGGCGGCGCTTTCCCATCGCGGTCGCCCAGCGGCTCGAGATCCGGCTCGCCATTCCCAGCGGGCCCGCAGCATATCCCGTGCTGGCCGTGCTGGAGGGCGACCGCAAGCAGACGGGGATCGTGCTGCAGGCGGGCCAGGGGCCGGTCGCGCGCATTCCCGACATGGCCGCCGCGGCCTCGCCGGCGCTGAATCTTGCGCTCGAAGGGAGCCTCAGGGCGAGCAACCCGCTGGCGCCGCGCAAGGCGGACCGCATCCACACGCTCAACCTGACCGGCGAGATGGCGGGCTATGTCTGGTCGCTCAACGGCGTCGCCTGGACGCCTGCGGTCCCGCCGCTGCCGATCTCGAAGGGCGAGCGGGTCGAGCTGGTGCTGGTCAACAAGACGCCGATGCCCCATCCCATGCATCTGCACGGGCATGAGTACCAGGTGGTCGAGATCGACGGCACGCGCTTTCCC
>DATBBO010000026.1:0-11958 GCA_036270995.1 Dongiaceae bacterium
GTGACAGTCCACGGGAGCGTGGACTCGTCACCGCGCCGCACCCAGCATGTACACAGCCGGCCTCTGGCCGTTATCTTCAGGCCATGCCCCCCGCTCGTTCCGTTCTTCTGGACCTCGACGGCACGTTGATTGATTCGCAGCCCGGCATTTCGGCGAGCTGCCTGGCGGCGCTGCGTGCCCTTGGGCACGAGCCGGACGAAGCGCTCGACATAAGGCGCTTCATCGGACCGCCGCTTGAAGACGTGATGCAGGTTTTGCTGCAACGGCATGGGGATGACAGGGTCGGCGAAGCCGTCGCGGCCTATCGTCGGCACTACGGCGAAAGCGGCTTTCTCGGGAGCGAGCCCTATCCGGGAATCGGCGGCGCTCTTGAGGAGATGCGGGCAGCCGGATTGCGAATCTACCTGGCGACCTCGAAGCGAGAAACTTTCGCGCGCCGCATTCTGCACCATCTGGGGTTCGCACCCTACTTCGATGGCATTCACGGCTCGGTGCCGGGCGGCGGGCTGGATCACAAGCCCGAGCTGCTCGCCCATGTCTTGTCGCAACACGATGTCCTGCCCGCACACGGCCTGATGGTCGGGGACCGCCGGCACGATATTTCCGGCGCCCATGCGGTTGGCATGCTGGGTCTCGGCGTGCTCTGGGGTTACGGTACCCGAGACGAGCTCGAGACGGCCGGCGCAGACCGGCTGGTGGAATCGACGGCGGATCTCGCGCGGACGGTTCTTTCGATGGTCGGTGAGAGGCAATCGGCGAGCTAGGCCGCGCCCTTCAAGGTGGCGGCTGCGCATTTCACTGCATGCGTTTCGACGCCGCCAGTTCGTCATGAGGAACGGACGAGACAGGCGTTTCGGACCGCTCCGAGGTATAATGCATAAATAGCTGCGTAATGCGGCAATCGCTGCTTCCACCCATGACGTAGGAATCATTCGCACTGGCTTCTTGACAACTACGTCTTTTACGTATATCCTGAAGCTTCAGGCTGCGTAAAGAAGCTCTGCACCGGCGCGCTCGACAGCGATTCCGGCGGCTCCTTTGTTTGGCCTGCTTTCATCCCACGGAAGGAGAAGACGATGCCTGTAGATTCCCTGCAAAAACAGGAGAGGGAGCCGGACGGCCACTTCCGGAAAGGCCACTCCGGAAATCCCGCGGGGCGCCCGCCGGGCTGTCGCAATCATGCGACCCAGATGGCGGAGGTGCTGCTGGAAGGCGAGGTCGAGGCGCTGACCCGAAAGGCGGTGGAGCTCGCGCTCGAAGGCGATACGACGGCCCTCAAGCTCTGCCTGGATCGCGTCGTTCCGCGGCGGAAGTCGCGGGCTGTCACCTTCGACCTGCCGCGCATCGACCGCGCCGAGGATCTGGGCGAGGCGATCGGATCGGTCCTCGAGGCAGCCGCGGGCGGGCGCCTCTTCCTCGACGAGGCGGCGGCGCTCATCGGCATGATGGAAGCCCGGCGCAAGGTCATGGAGACCATCGATCTGGAGAAGCGCCTGCAGGCGCTCGAAGCGGAAGCGGCGGCAGAGGATGCGGCGCCATGAGCGGGAGCCGGGACAGGCGCCTCGCGAAGCTGGAGCGGCGTCGGCCGGCCGCGGGCGGGATCGTTCTCGTCTGGCGCGTGGAGGACGAGAGCGAGGAGGAGGCGATCGCGCGGGACTTCCCGCATGGCGTGCCGCCGGGCGTGCAGCCCAGGATCATCCGCTGGCTGCGCCCTGGCGAAACCGCGCCCGCGCCTGGCTAGGCCGCCGGCTCCGGCCAGGGATGCTGCTTCGCTCTCAGTTCCTCGAACCGCCGTGCCAGGCGCAGCACGCCCAGATCGTCGAAGCGCTTGCCGATGATCTGGAGGCCGATGGGAAGCCCGCTCCTGGTGTAGCCGGCATTGATGGAGGCGGCGGGCTGCTCCGACATGTTGAAGGCCACCGTGAAGCAGATGTGCTCGAAGGGCTTGGCCGGATCGTTGGTCGGGCAGGGCAGCTCGGCGGCGAAGGCCGGGAGCGGCGCCGTCGGCGCCAAGACATAGTCATAGGCACGGCAGGCGGCGTTGGTCGCGGCGCGCATCACCATGACCTGGCTGAAGCCCTGGAAGATAGCCATGCCCGAGGCACCCTCGGCACCCTCGGCCCAGGCGCGGATGAAGGGCAGGATCTTCTCCCGCCGGTCTGGCGCCATCCCCGCCATGTCCGAAAGCGCGCGCGTGCGCCAGAAGCGGTCCAGCCCCTCCAGCATCTCGCGCGTCAGGAAGGGCTTCATGGGCTCGACCCGCGCGCCCGCGGCTTCGAGGCGCTCTGCCGCCGCCGTCACCGCGTCGCGCACCTCGGGCTCGACGGGAAGGCCGACCCCGGCATCGAGCAGGAGGCCGAGCTTCAGCCCCTTCACGTCGCGGTCGAGATCCTGCCAGTCGATCGCCTGATGGGGCAGGCTCATATGGTCGCGCTCGTCGGGCAGCGAGAGGATCCCCATCATCAGCGCCGCATCGGCCACGGTGCGCGTCATCGGCCCCGCAACCCGGCCGATATAAGGCGGGTCGATGGGAACACGGCCCAGGCTGGGCTTGAGGGCGAAGATCCCGCACCAGCCCGCCGGCAGGCGGACCGACCCGCCGATATCGGTGCCGAGATGGAGCGGGCCATAGCCCGCGGCGGCGCCGGCGCCGGCACCTGCGCTGGAGCCGCCCGGGTTCTTGCCGAGATCCCAGGGATTGCGGGTCAAGGGATGGAAGCTCGAGAGGCCCGAGGAGAGCATGCCGAGATCGGGCATGGTGGTCTTGCCGAGAAGGATGGCCCCCGCCTCGCGCAGCCGCGCCGCCGGCGGCGCGTCGGCGGCGGAGGGCTTCAGCTTCGTCGCCGCGGTGCCCAGCGGCACAGCCACGCCCTTGGTCGCGATGTTCTCTTTGATCATCACCGGCACGCCGTCGAGCACACCGGCCGGCTCGCCGCGGCCCCAGCGGATCTCGGCCTTGCCGGCCTCGGCGAGCGCCGTTGCGGGATTGAGCGCGTAAGTCGCCTTCAGCGAAGGCTCCCAATGGGCGATGCGCGCCAGGATGGCCTTCGTCACCTCGACGGGCGACAGCGTCTTGCGGCGGTAGAGATCGCGAAGCTCGGTGGCGCTCAAATGATGGACGGCGGTCTCGGTGATCATGGAAGGCAATCCTTAAGGTCTCTTGTGGGGCTTTGCCGGAAATGAGGGGCGATGATAGCGTGAGGGCCCATTTCGGACCGTCTTCCGAGAGAACTCAATCGGAGAATATGGCAGCCATGTCCTTGCGCTCGCTGATGCGATCCCTGATGCGCCCTTTGGCGCTCGTCGCCGGCGCCTTCCTGCTGCTCCAGGCGGGGCCTGCCGGCGCGGCGAAGAATACGCTCACCGTCGGCCTGGTGGTCGAGCCCGAGGGCCTCGATCCCACCATCGCCGCGCCGACGGTGATCCGCGAGGTGACCTGGCTCAACATCTATGAAGGCCTCGTGCGCCTCGACGAGAACGGCCATGTGCTGCCCCTCCTCGCCCGGAGCTGGACCGTCTCCGATGATGGCCTGACCTATATCTTCACGCTGCAGCCCGGCGTGAAGTTCCATGACGGCACGCCCTTCGATTCCGGCATCGTCAAGTTCTCCCTCGACCGCGCCCGCGCGCCGGATTCGACCAATGCCCAGAAGCAGTTCTTCGAGCCCATCGACAGTATTGCGACACCCCATCCGCTGACCGCCGTCATCAAGCTGAAGCACCCCACGGGCCTGTTTCTCTACTGGCTCGCCTGGGGCGATTCCGTGATGGTGGCGCCGAAATCCGTGGCCACCAACAAGACCCATCCCATCGGCACCGGCCCCTTCAAGTTCAAGCAATGGGTCCAGGGCGATCACATCGTGCTGGAGCGCAATCCCGATTACTGGCAGAAGGGCAAGCCCAAGCTCGACAGCGTCACCTTCCGCTTCATCAGCGATGCCCAGGCCCAGGCCGCCGCACTTCGCGCCGGCGATGTCGACGCTTTTCCGGAGTTCAGCGCCGCCGAGCTCTTCGCCGGCTTCCAGAAGGACAGCCGCTTCGCAACCCTCATCGGCGCCACGCCCAACAAGCTGATCGCCGGCATGAACAATGCCCGCAAGCCCTTCACCGACCAGCGCGTGCGCCAGGCCCTCATGCTCGCCATCGACCGCAAGGCGGTGATGGAGGGCGCCTATTCCGGCCTCGGCACGCCGATCGGCAGCCATTACGCACCGGCCGACGAAGGCTATATCGACCTCACCGGCGTGCTGCCCTATGACCCGGAGAAGGCGAAGAAGCTCCTGGCGGAGGCCGGCTATCCCAACGGCTTCACCTTCACCATCAAGGTGCCGCAGATGTCCTACACGACGCGTGCGGCCCAAATCATGCAGGGCATGTTCGCCGAGATTGGCGTCACGATGAACATCGTGCCTAGCGAGTTCCCGGCCAAATGGATCGAGGAGGTCTTCACCAACAAGGACTACGACATGACCATCATCGATCATGCGGAGCCCATGGACATCGATATCTATTCCCGGCCCGGCTACTACTTCAACTACCACAACGAGAAGTTCAACCAGATCGTCGCGCAGGTGCTGGCAACATCCGACGAGGCCAAGCGCGACGGGCTCCTGGGCGACGCCCAGCGCATCCTGGCCGATCAGGTGCCCGCGCTCTATCTCTTCGACCTTCCCTTCCTCAACATCCAGTCGGCCAAGCTCCGGGGCATGTGGAAGAACCAGCCCATCCCCGAATGCGACGTCACCGAGGCCTATTGGGCGGAGTGATCCTTCGAAGCACCACGCCTCCTCGCGCTTCGAAGGGCGTCAGGGTGATGGCATTCCATTGTTGTCGCCTCTCTCTTTCTTTCGTCATCCCGGCGAAAGCCGGGATCCAGGGTTGCAAGAGCACGCCGGTTGCCCTGGACTCCTCCCCGGACTTGATCCGGGGATTTCGCCGGGGTGACGGAGTGGTGACTGACTTCCCCTCACCCTCCCTGCCTCCTGGGCGCGGGCGAGGGGGAAGATGGCAAGGGCCGTGACAACAACCATTTTCCTCTGATCCGCCCATGCTGCGCCTTCTCCTCGGCCGGCTCGGTTCCTTCATCGTCACGCTGCTCGCCGCCTCGGTGGTGGTCTTCATCTTGCTCGACATCCTGCCGGGCGATCCGGCGGCGATCCTGCTCGGCACCAGCGCGCGACCCGATACGCTCGCCGCCCTCCATCACCAACTCGGCCTCGACCGGCCGCTGATTCTCCAATATCTCGCCTGGATCGGCGGCGCGTTCACCGGCGATTTCGGCACCTCGATTACCTATGGTGTGCCGGTCAGCGGCCTGATCGCCGACCGCCTCGCGCTTACCCTGCCACTGGCGCTGCTCGCGATCCTCATCTCCACATCCCTCGCCCTCCTCCTCGGCGTCACCGCCGCCGCCAATCGCGACCGCGCCATCGACCGCGCCGTGCAGGGCTTCGCCCAGCTCGGCATCGCCGTGCCGGATTTCTGGATCGGCCTGTTGCTGATCCTCCTCTTCTCCACCAGCCTCAACTGGTTCTCCGCCGGCGGCTGGTCGGGCTGGAGCGCGGGCGCGGGCAAGGCGCTCGCCGGGCTGATCCTGCCGGCGATCGCGCTCGCGCTTCCCCAGGCCGGGGTGCTGACCCGCGTCACCCGCGCCGCGGTGCTCGACGTGCTGGCGGAGGATTTCATCCGCACTGCCCGTGCCAAGGGTCTCGACCGGCGCACCGCCCTTTGGCGCCATGCGCTGCCCAATGCGCTTCTGCCCGTCGTCACCATATTGGGCCTGCAGGTCTCCTTCCTCGTCGCCGGCGCCGTGCTGGTGGAGAATGTCTTCAGCCTGCCGGGCCTGGGGCGCCTTGCCTATCTCGCCCTCTCGCAGCGCGATCTCATCGTGCTGCGCAATGTCGTCATGCTGCTGGCGGCGATGGTGATCCTGGCGAACTTCATCGTCGATCTGCTCTATCTGATACTGGACCCGCGGCTGAGGGCGCGCTCATGAGTGCCGCCCTGGAGAGCCCGCGCCGCCCGCCGCCCGCGCTCGTCGCAGGCGGGGCGATCACCGCGGCCTTCATCCTGCTGGCGCTCATCTCCCGCATCTGGACGCCGGAGAGCCCGACCCGCATCCATATAGCGCTGCGTCTGAAGCCGCCGCTGGCGGCGGGCCTGCTCGGCACCGATCCCTTCGGCCGCGATGTCCTCTCCATGCTCATGGCGGGGACCTGGACCTCGCTCAGCACCGCCTTCCTCGCCGTCGCGCTGGGCCTGCTGCTCGGTGTCGCGCTCGGCACTGCGGCGGCGGCGCTACGCGGGCGCTTCGAGGAGGCGGCCATGCGCAGCGCCGATGTCATCTTCGCCTTCCCCGCCCTCATCACCGCCATCATGGTGACCAACATCTTCGGCCCCGGCCAGGCAACGGCGGTCACCGCCATCGGCGTGTTCATCATTCCGGTCTTCGCCCGGGTCGCCCGCGCTTCAGCGCTCCAGATCTGGGCCCGCGACTATTGCCTCGCCGCGCGCGCCGCCGGCAAAGGGCGCCTGGCGATCTCGCTCGAGCATGTCATCCCCAACATCGCGGGCACGCTGCTGGTCCAGGCGACGATCCAGCTGGCGCTTGCCATCCTCATCGAGGCGGGACTCAGCTTCCTCGGCCTCGGCCTGCCGCCGCCGACGCCGAGCTGGGGCCGCATGCTGAACGACGCCCAGACTTTCCTCGACAGCGCGCCCTGGCTCGCGGTGGCGCCGGGCGTTGCGATCGCCCTCGCCGTGCTGGGATTCAACCTCCTGGGCGACGGGCTGCGCGATCTCTTCGATCCGCGCCGGGACCGGGCCCCATGAGCCTCGCGGTCGAGAACCTCGCTGTCCATCTCGGCGCCCGCGCGCTCCTGGCCGATATGAGCTTCCGCCTCGAGAACGGCGCGACGCTGGGCATCGTCGGAGAATCGGGCTCGGGCAAGTCGCTGCTGGCGCTCGCCATCATCGGCCTCCTGCCCGAGGGCATGCAGGCCCAAGGGCGCGTGCTGCTCGATGGCGAGGATCTGCTGGCGCTTCCCGAGAGCGCGCTCTGCCATCGGCGGGGGGCGCGCATCGGCATGATCTTCCAGGAGCCCGCGACGGCCCTCAACCCCGCCATGCGCATCGGCGAGCAGATCGCCGAGGGGCTGATCTGGCATCGCCGCATCGACGCCGCCGCGGCCCGGGCGGAATCCCTCCGCCTCCTCGACCATGTGCGCATGCCCGACGCCCAGCGCCGCTTCGCCTTCTATCCTCATGAGCTTTCCGGCGGCCAGCGCCAGCGTGTCGGCATCGCCATCGCCCTTGCTCCGGAGCCCGAGCTTCTCATCGCCGATGAGCCCACCACCGCCCTCGACGTCACGGTGGAGTCGGAGATCCTCGACCTCCTGGCGGAGCTCGTGGCCGAGGCCCGCATGTCCCTCATCCTCATCAGCCACGATCTCGGCATCATCGCCGGCATGACGGAGCGCTGCCTGGTCATGTATGCCGGGACCCGCTTCGAGGAAGGACCGAAGGAGAGGATTCTCCGCAAGCCGCTCAATCCCTATACTCTCGGCCTCCTGGCGGCGCTGCCGGAGCGCGCCCCGGCGACGGGCGAGCGCCGCGCGCGGCGCCTCGCCGGCATCCCCGGCAATGTGCCTTCGGCCGGACGCCTGCCGCCGGGCTGCCGCTTCGCCGATCGCTGCGCCATGGCAATCGCCGCCTGCCGGCCGGTCGAGCCCGCCTGGCGCGCGCTTGAGCCCGGGCATGGGGTGCGCTGCATCCGGGCAGAGACGCTGCTGTGAGCGCGCCCGTCCTGGAGGTCCGCAATCTCACCCGCCATTTCCGCGGGCGCGGCAGCGCCCCGGCGCTGAAGGCGGTGGACGGCGTCACCTTTCAGATCGAAGAGGGCTCGACCCTCGGCGTGGTGGGCGAGAGCGGCAGCGGGAAGACGACGCTCGCGCGGCTCATCATGGCGCTCGACCGTCCCACCGCCGGCGAGGTGATCTTCGCCGGCCATGATCTCTTCGCCCAGCCGGCGGCTGAGCTGGCGCGCCTGCGCCGCGGCTTCCAGATGGTCTTCCAGGATCCTTATGGCTCCCTCGATCCACGCATGAGCGTCGGGCGCATCATCGCCGAGCCGCTCCATCTCGAGCCCGCGGCCCCGCGAGGTGCTGCGCGCCGCGCGCGGGTGGCCGAGGTGCTGGCCGAGGTCGGGCTCGCGCCCGGCGATGCCGGACGCCGGCCTCATCAGTTCTCCGGCGGCCAGCGCCAGCGCATCGCGATCGCGCGCGCCCTCATCAGCCGGCCGCAGCTCGTCATCGCCGACGAGCCGGTCTCCGCCCTCGATCTCTCGGTCCAGGCGCAAGTGCTGAACCTGCTCATGGATCTGCGTGATCGCGAGCGCCTCGCCTTTCTCTTCATCAGCCACAATCTGGCGGTGGTCGAGTTCCTCGCCGACCGGATCGCCGTCATGTATCGCGGCCGGTTCGTGGAGACCGGGCCGGCGGAGGAGATCTTCCGCCATCCGATGCATCCCTATACGCGCCTGCTCCTGGAGTCCGAGCCGCGCCTGGAGAAAGGAAAGCGCCGCGCCCGACCAGCGCCCATGCGCGAGGACCGCGCCGGCGACTGGACCCATGCCTGCGCCTTCGCGCCCCGCTGTCCCCATGCCACAATGGACTGCACGGCGCGAACCCCCGTCCCCACCGCGCTCGCCGCCGGCCACGACGTCACCTGCCATTATGCGGGAGAGATCTAGATGCCGCCGAGCCCACTTTCCTCCTTCCCCCAAAGGAGAATGCATCGGATTGTAGCGGCGCTGTCCTCCTAGCCGTCACCCCGGCGATAGCCGGGGTCCAGGGCAACCGACACGCTTTTGCAACCCCTGGATCCCGGCTTTCGCCGGGATGACGATGGAAAGAGCGAGTTAAAAAATAGCCCTACCCGACGCGGGAGAGGGGCGACTGACGAAGCCGGAGTAAGGATCCCTATGCCCGACATGCCCTTCGAGACCCACAAGCTCTTCATCGCCGGCGAATGGCGCCCTGCCGCCGCTGGCGAAACGCTCTCCCTGGAGAACCCCTCCGACGGCACCGAGCTGACGCGCATCGCCCGGGGCGGGGCGGTGGATATCGACCGCGCCGTCGCCGCGGCACGCGAGGCGCTCGGCGGCGCCTGGGGAAGGATGACCGCGGCGGAGCGCGGCCGGCTTCTGGCCGCCATGGGCCGTCTGGTGCTCGAGAAGGCGGACGAGCTCGCGCGGCTGGAGGCGCTCGATGTCGGCAAGCCGCTGCGCCAGGCCAAGGCCGATGCGCTGGCGCTCGCCCGCTATCTCGAGTTCTATGGCGGGGCGGCCGACAAGCTCCATGGCGAGACCATTCCCTATCAGCAGGGCTATACGGTGCTCACCTTGCGCGAGCCGCACGGCGTCACCGGTCACATCGTGCCCTGGAACTATCCGATGCAGATCATCGGCCGCAGCGTCGGCGCGGCACTCGCCATGGGCAATGCCACGGTGCTGAAGCCGGCGGAGGAGGCCTGCCTGACCGCCCTCGCCTTCGCCCGCATCGCGGCCGAGGCTGGCCTGCCGCCGGGCGCCCTCAATGTCGTGACCGGCCTCGGCGAGGAGGCGGGTGCCGCACTCTCCGGCCATGGCGGCATCGACCATCTCTCCTTCACCGGCTCCGTCGCCACCGGTGCTCTCGTCCAAGCGGCCGCCGCGCGCCATGCCGTGCCGGTCGTTCTCGAGCTCGGCGGCAAATCGCCCCAGATCGTCTTCGCCGATGCCGATCTCGACGCCGCACTGCCCTTCCTCGTCAATGCCGGGATTCAGAATGCCGGCCAGACCTGCTCCGCCGCCTCCCGGATTCTGATCGAGGGCCCGATCTATCACGAGCTCGTGGCACGCATGGCCCGCAGCTACCGCTCGCTCAGGGTCGGGCCGGCGCTCGCCGATCTCGATGTCGGCCCCGTGGTCTCGGCCCGCCAGCGGGAGATCGTCGAGGGCTATCTCGACCTCGCGCGCAAGGATCACCTCACCATCGCTGCCTGGGGCAACATCACCGATGACGCGCCCGAGGGCGGGCATTACGTCCGGCCGACCCTGATTGCCGGAGTCGCGGCCGATCATCGCCTGGCACAGGAAGAGATCTTCGGCCCCGTCCAGGTCGTCATCCCCTTCGAGGGCGAGGCCGAGGCGATCCGCATCGCCAACGGCACGCCCTATGGCCTCGTCGCCGGGGTCTGGACGCGGGATGGCGGAAGGCAGCTCCGCCTCGCACGCGCCATCCGCACCGGCCAGGTCTTCGTCAACAATTACGGCGCCGGCGGCGGGGTCGAGCTGCCGTTCGGCGGCGTCAAGCGCTCTGGCCATGGGCGCGAGAAGGGCTTCGAGGCGCTTTACGGCTTCTCGTCGCTGAAGACCGTTGCGATCCTCCACGGCTGAGAAGGAGACGAATGGTGCGGCTCGCGGGCAAGACAGCGATCGTGACGGGCGGAGGCTCCGGCTTCGGCGAGGGGATCGCGCGCAAATTCGTGGCCGAGGGCGCCTGGGTCCTCATCGCCGATAGCGACCGGAAAGCGGGCGAGCGCGTCGCCGCCTCCCTCGGGAAAATGGCCCATAGCATCGCCGCCGACGTCACGGTCGACGGCGATGTCGCGGCCATGGTGCAGACGGCGCTCGTGGATTTCGGCGGCCTCGACATCCTGGTGAACAACGCCGGCATCGGCCATACGCCCCAGCCCATGGAGGAGCTGGGCGAGGGGGCCTTCGACCGCATCGTCCAGGTCAACATGAAGGCGATCTATATCGCGGCCCGACATGTGGTGCCGCGCTTCAAGCAGGCGAAGGCGGGCGTGATCCTCAACATGGCGTCGACCGCCGGCGTCAGCCCGCGGCCGAACCTCACCTGGTACAACGCGTCGAAGGGCTGGGTCATCACCGCCACGCGCTCCATGGCGGCGGAGCTGGCGCCCCATGGCATCCGGGTCAATGCCCTCAACCCCGTCGCCGGCGAGACGCCGTTGCTCAAGACCTTCATGGGCGAGGATACGCCGGAAATACGCGCCAGGTTCCTGGCGAGCATTCCGCTGGGGCGCTTCTCGACGCCCATGGATATCGGCAATGCCGCCGCCTTCCTCTGCTCGGAGGAAGCCAGCATGATCACCGGTGTTGCACTCGAGGTCGATGGCGGCCGCTGCATCTGATGACGGCACCGAATGTCGCGCTCAGATCCTGAGGCCGGCGGATTGGCCCGTGATCGAACAGCTCTTCGGCCCGAGGGGCGCGACCGGCGGCTGCTGGTGCATGTGGTGGCGCCGGCGCGGCGGCAAGAGCTGGACCGCCTGCCGCGGCGAGCCCAACCGGCTTGCCTTCCACGACCTCGTGCTGAGCGGCGGCGCCAAGGGCGTCATCGCCTTCAACGGAGATGAGCCGATCGGCTGGTGCAATTTCGGACCGCGGGAGGACTTCCAGCGCTTGGTCGCGAGCCGCGTGCTGCAGCGCTCGAGCAAGGCGAAGCGCTGGTCCATCGCCTGCTTCTATGTCCGCGCCGGCTGGCGCCGCAAGGGTATCGCCCAGCTGCTGCTGGAGCGCGCCACCGCCGAGGCCTTCCGCCGCGGCGCCGAGGAGGTGGAGGGCTATCCCAAGACCTATGGCAGCGACGGAAATTCTCCCGCCGCCTTCGTCTGGACCGGCCTGCCACGCATGTTCGAAGCCGCGGGCTTCATGCCGATGAAGGCCGAGGGATCGGCGCGCGTGATCTATGTGAAGCGGCGCGCCGCCAAGCGCTGAGGCGCGATCGACGCGCGTCAACCCGCGCCCTCAGCCTTTGCCCTTCCCCTTGCCGCCGCCACCATGGCCATGTCCATTGCCGCCGCCATCGCCTGGCCCGCCGCCCCCATCGCCGTTACCGTTCCCGTTGCCGTTGCCGTTGCCGTTGCCGTTGCCGTTACCGTTACCGTTCCCGT
>DATBBO010000027.1:0-3875 GCA_036270995.1 Dongiaceae bacterium
GGGGTTCACGGCCTGCGTGGCGGCGACCTGGCTGATGGATTCGCCGGTCCTCGGCATCGCTGTTCTCATCGGCTGCATCGCCGTCTATGCCGCGGTGGGCGCCCTCATCCATCTGCGCGACCTGCCCTCAATCGTCGTCACCCTCGGCATGTCCTTCGTCTGGCAGGGTCTCGCCGTGCTGCTGCTGCCCACGCCCGGCGGACACGCACCGGGCTGGCTGCTGGCGATCATGGGGCTCCGGACCCCCTTTTTGCCCTTCGCCATCTTCGCCTCCATCGGCCTCGGGCTCATCGTGCATCTGGGGCTGATGCGCTCGGCCTATGGGGTGGTGCTGCGCGGGGCCGGTGGCAATGCCCGCTCGGTCGCCCGCGCCGGCTGGTCGATGCTGAAGATCAAGATGACCATGTTCGCGCTGGCCGGGTTCTTCGGCGCGCTCGCCGGCCTGGCGCTGGTGGGGCTTACCACCTCGGCCGATGCGAACATCGCATTGCGCTACACGCTGCTCTCCATCGCCGGGGTCATCCTGGGCGGGGGTGAGTTCGTCGGCGGAAAGGTCTCGCCTATCGGTGCGGTGATAGGTGCCGCGACGCTGACCCTTGCCGCTTCCTTCCTCTCCTTCCTCAGGCTCAACCCCGATTGGCAGATCGGCGCCCAGGGCGCGATCCTGATCCTGGTGCTGGCGCTGAGGCTCCTGGTGACCCGCTGGGAACGGCGGCGATAATGCGCGAGCGCTTCCTCCGCCTTGCCCGCAGGCCCTGGATCTGGTCCTTCGTCGCGGCGGCGGTGGTCTGGGCCGCCATGGAGGGATTCACCGAGGGCCAGGGTGCGGGCGAGGTACTGACCGCTGCCCTCTCCTTCGCCACCTTCTCGGTGCTGGTCGGCCTCGGCCAGATGTTCGTGGTGACGCTGGGGCCGGGCAATGTCGATCTCTCGATTCCGGCGACCATGACGCTGGCCGGCACCATCGCGATGAAATACATGGATAGCCAGGATCCGCGCATCGCCGCCGGCATCCTGCTCGCCCTCGCCGCGGGGGCGGCGGTCGGCGCCTTCAATTACGGCCTGATCCGGGCGCTGCGCATCCCGCCGATCATCGCCACGCTCTCCTCCAGCTTCCTCTTTCTCTCGGCCGCGATCTGGTACAGCCGGGGCCTGCGGATCAAGCCGCCGCCGGCCTTCGCCGATTTCTCCATCGGTGAAGTCCTGGGCTTGCCCTATCTGACTCTGGGCGCAGTCCTGCTCTCGTTTCTGCTCCACATCGCCCTCAACCGCACGATCTATGGCCGCTCAGTGATCGCCATCGGTCAGAACCCAAGGGCCGCGCGCTTCTCCGGAATCCCGGTCGAGCTCACGCGCTTTGCCACCTATGTGATGTGCGCGACCTTGGCGGGCCTCGCGGGCTGCCTCTTCTCGGCCTTCTCCGGCGGGGCGGCGCTCAATATGGGGGCGGAATATCTCCTCGCCTCCATCGCCGTGGTCGTGATCGGCGGCACCTCCGTCGCCGGCGGCTTCGCCAATGTTCCCGGCATCTGGGGCGCGTCGCTGTTCCTGTTCCTGATCGTCGCCATGCTGAACACCTATGGCTTCGGCGCCGGCATTCGCATGATCCTGACCGGCTTCGTCATCATCGCGGTCATCGCGCTGGCGGGCGGGCAGAAGACGCAGAGATAGAAAGGCACCTCATTACCGGTAACGCCGGCCGTGGGACACAGCTTATTGATTCGTGCCCCGCGCTCGAGCGCCTGTAGCTTGAGCACGGGACATCCGGGAGCAAACGGGATGAGACATGCCTCCATCGGCGGCGCGCCGGGGCTTGCCTTGGTCCTGCTTCTGCTTGGCGCCGGGCAAGCCGCGGCGCAGCAAGCATTCGTCGATGCCTGCGTGAATGAGAGCAATCCCAAGTTCGAGATCGAGGCCTGCACCCGGGTAATCGAGATCTGGGGGGCAGAGACTGTCGGGATCGCCTGGGCCTTCTACCATCGGGGCAATGCCTATGTGGCCCAGGAGAACTATGACCGGGCGATCCTCGACTACGACGCTGCCATCAAGCTGAAGCCCGATCATGCCCATGCCTATGCCGATCGCGGTCTGGCCTATTTCGGCAAAGGCGCGTTCGAGAGGGCCATAGAGGATTACGACCAGGCGATCCGTCTCGATCCGACCTATCCCGCCACATATCAGGACCGCTGCTATTCGCTCGCCATTCTCGGCCATGCCGAGCGGGGGCTGGCGGATTGCAACAAAGCGCTGGCGATGAGCCCCAAGGATCCCATCTTCCTCGACAGCCGGGGCTATGCCTATCTGCGGCTCGGCGAATTGGACAAGGCCCTGGCGGATTACAAGGCCGCCCTCAGGGGCCATCCCTTCTTCGATACCTCCCTCTTCGGCAGCGCCGTCGCCTATGCCGCCAAGGGCGACCGCGCACAGGCGGCCCATGACCTGAAGGCCGCACGCTCCATCAACCCGAAGATCGACCAGCAGATGAAAAGGGTCCGCCTGACCGCCCCCGCGGGGCTCTAGATCAGTGCGCGATCATGCCGAGCCGGCGCCAGAGGCGGCAGACCTGGACAGCGCCGACGACGATCGATTCGTCAGGATCCCGTGCGAGATGCGTGATGGCGATGCCCTCGGCCGAGAGATCGCGCGCCTGCTGCAAGGCGTCCCGCAGACTCGCCCGGCAGGCCGCGGGTTGCGGCCCGGCGCGCACAGTCCAGGGACCGGAATCCAGAAGTCCGATGAGGTCCTCATCCGACTTCACAGAGTGTTCTCCGGTCATCGCCTGACCCATAGAACCTCCTGACTGGCCGCCCTACCTGGGCACCAGCGATATGATACCAGCCGCCGCCGGTTCCGTTTGTTAAATCTCGGAGAGCCGGGTCATGACCCCGGCACCACATTCAGTCGGGAAGGCCCTTCTCGACCGACATCTGGAAGGCGTCCAGCAACCGGGCAAGGAGCTGGTCGGTCGCGGCAAAGGGGTCGACATCGGGCTTCGCGTCGGTGATCTCCCCCCGCCACAGATAGTGGCCCGTGATCCGGTTATAGAGATCGAGCGAGATGCGAAAACTGTGGCCGATCTCTTCGCCGGGCGGAACCTTGCCGGTGGTGTCGATGCTGAGATGCATCTGGGCATCCTCCGGATCGTAATAGGTGGGTGGCGGCGGCGTGCTGCCGATCTTGACCGCATCGATGGCGAAGACGCGGCGGACATCCCCGGAGAGGTGGAATCCGCGCTTCGTCAGCGCCCGACGCAGATGGTCCTCGACATAGGCGTTCAGCTCGTCGTTCACGGAGATCTTCGTGTCGAGCCCCGTCCCGTGCGGGACCTTGGCATAGCCGATGACCGACATCTTGATCGGATCCTCTGCCCGGGCCGGCAAGCTCGCCAGCAGTGCGATGGCGATGAGCACCGCCACCGTCGACATACGTTCTGACATCGGGTCCCCTTTGCTTGCACGCACTGCGCCGGGCCGGCGGCCAGCAGGACTATAGAGGAGCCGGCGGGCCGCGTGAATTGACCGCCAGCCGGCAGGAGCAATGGCGCGCTCTACCCGATCGAGGGGCTGCCTATCACGCAGCGCAAGCTGTTCGGCTATCAGAACGTTGCTCTTGGCCCCGGCCGCGCTTGCTAGTTGCCGTAGTAGTCGTACTGCTCATAGGCATAGCCCTCGTCGCCCGTCTCGGCATTGCGCATCATGCAGGCCTTGTAGGCAGGCGTGCCCGGCGAATAGGCCGGGGCGCATTGCAGGCCATGCGCCTCGTCATAGGCGCAGGCCGCAAGCAAGGGCAGCAAGAGGATCAGATATCGCATCGACGGCACTCCTAGAGGGTCTTCTCGTAGAAGAGGCTGGTTTCGATCGCATGAGGCGGCAGAT
>DATBBO010000028.1:0-3026 GCA_036270995.1 Dongiaceae bacterium
CACCAGGATCTCTTTCAGCCGCGCGGCGACGGCATGGTTGTCTCTCAGGCCGCTGCCCGTCGCGCCGCCGAACAGAACCCGGTTCGAATCCGGCGCCGGCCTGAAGAAGTCGATGTTGAAGTTGGTATCCAGCACCGTGCGACCCGCCGGGATGAGCGAGGTGAAGCGCTCATCTGGCAGCGGCTCGGTCGCGGCCATATAGGCGGTGAACGGGATGAGGCGCCGGGCATGCCAGGCGAATCCCGGCGGCGTATAGCCATTGGTCGCGATGATCGCATCGCCGGCCCGGATGGATCCGCGGCCGGTCGTGACGGCGACGCCGTCCTTCCGAGACTCGACGTCCGTCACCTCCGTGCGGCCGCTGACGGCGCCGCCGAGGCGAAGCACAATCTCCAGGAG
Source organism: Dongiaceae bacterium (assembly GCA_036270995.1). Lineage (GTDB taxonomy): Bacteria > Pseudomonadota > Alphaproteobacteria > Dongiales > Dongiaceae > DASXQK01. The sequence goes on from DATBBO010000028.1 coordinate 400, forward strand.
GCCCTTGTGATAAAGGCCCGGGTGAAGCGAGCCCAGAGCCGGAATAACGGCCCCGCCATAATAGATATCGCTCGCGAACTCCTCGCGCTGGCGGCTCCGGGGAAGCAGGCTGAACTCGTAGCCGAACTCGCGGTTCATCACCTCCATCTCGTCGGCGAGCTCCCGGTAGTGGGGCTCCGAGCTTGCCGCGATGTAGCGCCCGCAGCGCTGGAGGTGGCATTCGATGCCTTCCTTCTCGATGAATTCCAGGGTCGAGCGAAAGGCCTCGCCCGCTTCGGCATAGGCGGCCCGGGCGTAGCCGGCGCCGTATTTCTCGCGCAGCTTCGGAAAGGCCTTCTTCAGCCCGCGGCCGAGAAAGCCGGCATTGCGCCGCGAGGCGCCGAATCCCGGATCTTCGCGCTCCAGGACGACGACGCTGCGCCCGGCCCGCAGCAGCTCGATGGCCGCGCGCAATCCCGTATAGCCCGACCCGACGATGGCGACGTCGTAGCGCGGAGCGAGGACTACCGAGGCGGCAGGCTCGGGCGCCGCAGCGCGCCACCAATAGGGCGCGAAGGATATTGCCCGTGAGTACGGTCTAGACATAGGAGACTTGCGAGGATTGGCGGGTCAGACTGCCCCCGCGCACCTCGGCCACGGCGGCGGCGAAAGCCGCGAGAAGCGCTTCGACGGGTCCGTGGTCTTCCACGGGGTTCATCACGAAATGCAGACCCTCGGGCTCGAGCACCCGGCCATGGGGAAAGCCCCGCTTCTTCAAGCCTTCGCTGACCGCGAAGATATCGAGGGTCGGAGACGTCACCAGCAGGATGCCAGCCTCCGGCGGTGCCAGAGGCTGGAGGTCGCCGATGGCGGCCAGCCCTTCGACCAGCCTTCGCGTCGTTGCCAAGGTCCGGCGTGCCAGCTCGACATAGCCGGCATGTCCCAGGCGGCGCATCACCGCCCAGGCCGCCGCTGCGGCGCGGGCGGGGCGGGTCCCGACCAGGCATTCCGTCGCATAGCTGCCGCAGGGCCAGCCATCGAAGGAAAAGCGAAGGAACTCCCGATCTTCGCCGTGGCGCAGGACGAGGGAGGACATGCCGTTGGGGGTGAAGCCGAATTTGTGCAGATCGGCGGAGAGCGAGCGGATGCCGTCGATCTCGAAACCCCAGGGCGGAACGGGTGCGCCGGCGGCCCGGAAGAACGGCAGGAGATAGCCGCCCACGCAACCATCGACATGGCACCAGAGCCCGTGCTCGCGGGCGATCGCCGCAATGGCGGGAATCGGATCGATGAGACCATGGGGCCAGCTGGGCGCGGAGCCCATGATGGCGATCGTGTCGGAGGTCACCTCGGCCGCCATCGCCGCGACGTCGGCGCGCCAGTCGGGGCCTTGGGGCAGCCTTACGGCGTCCAGGCCGAGCAGCGCCGCCGCCTTGTTGAAGGCGGGGTGGGCGGAGCGCGGCAGAACGATGCGGGGCCGGCCCCGGACCGGGCGGGTGGCGGCCGCCCAGTCCCGTGCCGTCTTCATCGCCAGGATGATGGATTCGGTGCCGCCGGTGGTGAGGCAGCAATGGGCGCCCTCCGGCGCTCCCACGATTCCCACGACCATCCCCTCGATCTCGCTCAACAGCCTGTTGAAGCTCGGCTGGTTGTATTTGCCCAGCCATTGGTCATTGAAGAACTGGTTGCTGACCGCCATGGCCGTCGCATGGATGTCGCCGCCCGGCTCGGGCCAATGGTAGTAGAAGGCGCCGTGGGCCCAGTCGATGTCCCCGGCCTTGAGGCCATGGACCTCCTTTCTGAGGTCGATCCAGCTGGCACCCTCCCGCGGCATGCGATAGTCCGTCATGTCCCACCACTTTTCCCAAGTTGTTGATCCGATTCGTTTCTGCCTCGTGTCCGTGCAAATGGGCCATGTGCGGTATGCGTTTTTGTTGACAGCGCGTGACTAACCGTTACATATTGGATGATAGCCGCATCGCACTGGCTACGCGGACACAATGCGGACACGGAAGAATGACCACCGAGCGCATGCCCGAAGCCGAGCAGCACCCTATCTCCGGCGTCCGGCCGATCACTGAGCGTGAGCGACTTCAGGCCCTCACCGACCGCCCGCTGAAGGCGAAGGGATGGCAGCAGGCTCCTAACTTCAGCCTGTTCGATGAAGACGCCCGCAAGCAGAGCAACCTGTTCTAACCAACGGGGTCGGAAGATGGCAGGCGACAAGCCTAAGCTCAGGGAGGAGACCATCAAGAAGCTGCCCGTGCCGGAAACGGGTAATCGCGTATTCTACTTTGCAGGAGTGAAGCTGCAAGGCACGGTGGCGCCTCGTGGCTTCGGCGTCCGCGTCACCGCAGCCGGGGCCCGGTCCTTCGTACTGAATTACAGAATCCGTGGCATCGAGCGTCGTTTCACCATCGGAGCCTGGCCGGATTGGTCCGCCCTCAAGGCCCTCCGGGAGGCCAGGTCCCTACGTCAGCGCATCGACCGCGGCGAGGATCCGCTGGAGGCCCGCAGACCGGAGGTTGAGGGAAAGACGGTTGGCCAGGTGCTCGACGATTTCATAGAGCGGCACGCCAAGCCGAAGCTGCGGCGCTGGAAGGCGGTCGAGTCGGCCTTCAACCGATTGGTGAAGCCGGAGGTCGGCA